>NZ_JAVSCQ010000039.1:0-32279 GCF_040560405.1 Facivitalis istanbulensis | reverse complement strand
GAGATAACCCGCGATCCGCTCCCATTGCTCGTCCGTCAGCGTCCGTCTGCTCAAGGCCTGGCTCCTTCACCAACCTTGAATCAGAACTCTCGCCTCATGGAAATCCTGCAAATGCAGACGCACCCTAAGGCATTGATATAAAAATTAAAAGAAAGGGTGTGCCATCTTTGGGCATGTCTACCCCTAACACTGCTCCCCGGTGCCAAGCTGACGCGCAACAGGGCGAAGGATCGAAGCCATGATCGATCCGCAAGGCGAGAGGGGACGCTGTCCGCCCGGTGGACGATCGCGCGTGTCGTGGTGTGAGGGCGGCAGGCGTCGCTGGTGTGTGCCGCACGAAGCCTGATAGACCGGACCCATGTCGCCCGCCGCTCCCAAGACCGATGCCCCGGACAGGATTGCGGTTCGGTTGTTCCGCTTGTCGCTCGGCGTGTTCTTCATGGGCGGGTTCGTCGCCTCCTCGATCAGCCTGTTGGTGCCGCATGTGCGGATCGCCTGGGGCCTTGGCTATGGCGCGGCAAGCGCGATCCAGTTCGCGTCTTTCTCCAGTTACCTTCTGTTCGCCTTTCCGGCCGCGGCGCTGGTCGCCCGGCATGGCTATATGCGCGCCAGTGCGATCGGGCTTGGCGTGATGGCGGTCGGTTCGATGCTGCTGGTCGGGGGGCTGGCCCTGCGCAACTATGCGCTGGTGCTGCTGGCGCTGCTCGCCGTTGCGACCGGGGCGACCTTTCTTCAGATCGCGGGGAACAACGTCGTCACGCTGGTCGGCGATCCGAAACGCGCCGCGATCCGGCTGAACCTGCTCCAGGGGTTCAACGCGCTGGGCACGGTGGTCGGGCCGGTGGTGGGCGCGATGACGCTGATCCCCTCGGCGGCGCATCCGATGGCGGCCTTGTGGTCCGGCATCCCGTTCGGCTGTGCGGCGTTGCTGCTGGCGGCGCTTGCCATGGCCTTTGCCCGGAACCGGGACTTGTTGCGCGGGGTGTCCGGGGCACGGCGTGGCCATCGGGCGGTCTGGTGGTCAGCCCTGCGTGACGCGCGGCTGCGATGGGGCGCGGTCGCGATATTCGCCTATGTCGGGGCGGAGGTCGCGATCGGCGCGCTGTCGACCGATTTCCTCATGAGCCGCCATGCCGGGGGCTGGCCGGCGACGGTCGCGGCGCGGCTCGTGGCGCTATACTGGGGCGGCGCGATGGTGGGACGGTTCGCCGGTGCCGCGCTGTTGCGGCGGGTCGGGGCGAGCATGTTGCTTGCGGCGGTTGCGGTGATGGCGCCTTGCCTGGTGCTGCTCGCGGTGGCGGGGCAGGGGATGATGGCGGGTTTCGCACTTCTGGCGGTCGGGCTGGCCAATTCGGTGATGTACCCGACCATCTATGTGCTGGCACTGCCCGGCGATCCCGAGCGGGCCCCGGCGGGCGGCCTGATCCTCTGCATCGCGGTCGTGGGCGGCGCGGTGGTTCCGATGCTGACCGGATGGCTGGCCGATCATGTCGGCCTGGTATTGGCGCTGCTGCTCCCCGGCACCTGCTATCTGCCGATCCTCGGCTTTGCGCTAGGCGTTCAGTCACCCTCGCGTGAGCTGTCCCGGACCATCAACTCATAGGGCAGTTCGAGCACCGTTTTCGTGTCGCCCTGGTCCCGCTCGGCAAGCAGGCTGACGGCGGCCGCGGCCATCGCGCTATTGGGCTGGCGAATGGTGGTCAGCTGGGGCCAGGCCATGCGCGCCAGTTGCGTGTCGTCAAACCCGACAATGGCGAGCGATTGCGGAACCGCGATCTGGCTCCGCATCGCCGCAGCCATCACGCCCAGCGCCATTTCATCATTGCTGGCAAAGATCGCGCTCGGCCGCTTGGGGCGGTCCAACAGCGCCTCGGCTGCCACGATCCCTGAGCGGAAGGTGAAATCCCCCTGGCGGACCAGCGTGTCGTCGAGCACCAGCCCGGCTGCCTGCATCGCATCGCAAAACCCTGTCCAGCGGCGCTGCGTCGCGCCGTGTGCGGGATGACCCTTGATGAAGCCGATGTCCCGATGCCCCAGCGCCAGCAGATGCTCGGTCATGGTTCGGGCGGCGCCGCGGTCATCGATCCCGACGCGCGGCGTACGGTCAGGCTCGACATAGGGCGCGATGCGCACGACCGGCACGTCATGCCGCTCGAAGATCGCGATCAACGCGGCGCAATCGCAAATCGGCGGGGTCAGGATCGCGCCGCCCAGTCGCAGCCCTGCCAGGCTCTCCTCCAGCCGGGTCGACCAGTCCGGCTGGTCGAGCGTCACCGTCTCGATGACGACATGTCGCCCCAATGTCCGTGCCTGCTCCAGCGCGCCGAGCAGCACGTCATTGGCATAGTTGCATGCCGGATTGTCGAAGAACAGGCCGATCAGGAACGACCGGGCACTCGACAGTCCCCGGGCATAGGCATTGGGGCGATAATTCATCTCCGCCACGACGCGCGATACGGCGTCTCGCACCGCCGGGCGGACATGGGCTTCCCCATTGATGACGCGCGACACGGTCTTGGGCGAAACGCCCGCCTGACGGGCGACGTCCTTGATGGTGAGGGATTTCATGGGAGAGGTTCCGGACAAGGGGCGTGCGGTGCGGCAGGACAAGGAGGAGGGAACTGGCTATCCTTCGCGCCATAGCTGTCCATTCTAGCCAAGTCGCCCCGCTCCGCAACGCGCCGGCTGGCCAGGCGCCGTTCTGCGGCGCGGCATGGGCCTCTCATGGTTCTGCGCTGGATGTCATTGACAACGATGTCAATAGGGCCGAGCATGGTTTCCGAAAACGGGGTATGCCGGGAGAGGGTGTGGCGGTCTGGCGATGGCGCGAGGCTGGTGCCCGTATCCCGCGTCGGTCATGCCTCGATCGGATTGCCGGGAGCCTGATTGATGACCTGTCGCTTTGCCTTTGCCGTCATTCTGCTCGCGGGAACCGCGCCCGTCGCCGTGTCGGCGCAAAGGGCCGCGCCCGCCGGGCAAGAGGCATGGCGCGATACGCGGGCCCCGGCGGTCGAGCGGGCGCGTGCGTTGGTGAAGGCGATGACGCGCGAGGAAAAGCTGGCCTATGTCCATGGCCTGTTCCCGCCGATGACCCGCGAACGCCATGCCGACATGATCCCTTCGGCGGGCTATGTCCCCGGCGTACCGCGCCTGGGCATCCCGACGCTGCGCGAAAGCGACGCCAGCCTGGGTGTCGCCAACCAGATCGAGCAGCGCAAGGGCGACACCGCGACCGCCTTGCCCTCGAGCCTCGCCACCGCCGCCAGCTTCGATCCCGCCATCGCCTATGCCGGGGGCCGGATGATCGGTGCGGAGGCGCGGGCCAAGACGTTCAACGTGCTGCTGGCGGGCGGGGTAAACCTGACCCGCGATGCGTGGAACGGCCGCAACTTCGAATATCTGGGCGAGGACCCGTTGCTCGCCGGGATGCTGGCGGGCGAGTCCATTCGCGGGGTCGAATCCAACCACATCGTCTCGACCGTCAAACATTATGCGCTCAACGCGCAGGAGACGGGGCGCAACATCCTCGATGCTCGGATCGACGAAAAGGCGCTGCGCGAGAGCGACCTGCTCGCCTTCAAGATCGCGATCGACGGCGGCAGGCCGGGCTCGGTGATGTGCGCCTATAACAAGGTCAATGGCGATTATGCCTGCGAGAACCGCTTCCTGCTGACCGACGTGCTGCGCGGCGAGTGGCGCTATCCGGGCTTCGTCATGAGCGACTGGGGCGGGGTGCATTCGACCGAGAAGGCGGCGCTGGCCGGGCTGGACCAGGAATCCGGGCAGGAACTCGACAAGCGCATCTTTTTCGGTCAGCCGCTGGCCGATGCCATCACGGCCGGGCGCGTGCCCGAGGCGCGGCTGGACGAAATGGTCGAGCGTATCCTGACCGGCGTGATCGCCAGCGGCCTGTACGACGATCCCACCCCCGCCACCGCGCAGCCGATCGATTATGCCGCCCATGCCGATGTCGCGCAGCGCACCGCCGAGGCGGGGATCGTGCTGTTGAAGAACGACCGCGACGTCCTGCCGCTGGCGGCGCGGGCGAAGCGGATCGTCGTGATCGGCGGTCATGCCGATGTCGGCGTGCTGTCGGGCGGCGGGTCGAGCCAGGTGCGCTCGGTCGGCGGCGTGCCGATCGAAATCCCGCTGAAGAAAGGCGCGGCGGCCTCCTTCGCGCGGATCACCTATCATAATTCGTCGCCATTGCGGGCGATCCGGGCGCTGGCGCCGGGCGCGCAGGTCCAGTTCGTCGACGGGCGCGATCCGGCGGCGGCGGCAGCCGCGGCGAGGAGCGCGGATGTCGCGATCGTCTTCGCGACCCAGTGGCAGACCGAGGCGCAGGATGCGCCCTCGCTCTCGCTGCCCGATGGCCAGGACGCGCTGATCGCCGCCGTCGCCAAAGCCAATCCGCGCAGCGTCGTCGTGCTGGAGACAGGCGGGCCGGTGCTGATGCCATGGGTCGGCGAGGTCGCGGGGATCGTCCAGGCCTGGTATCCTGGCCAGCGGGGTGGCGAGGCGATCGCGCGGGTGCTGTTCGGGCAGGTCGATGCCTCGGGCCGGCTGCCGATCAGCTTTCCGCGCAGCATCGACCAGTTGCCGCGCCCGCGTCCGGTCCTGCCCGCCGGGGTGATCGCGCTGACCGATGCGTCGAGCAATGCGGGCGTGGTCGATACCGGCGATCTCGCGCCCTTCCCGGTCGATTACCGCGAAGGCGCGGAGGTCGGCTATCGCTGGTATGCCGCGCGGTCGGACAGGCCGTTATTCCCCTTTGGCTATGGGCTTAGCTATACCCGTTTCCGCTTCGGCAAGGCCCGCTTCACCGGCGGGGCGAACCCTGCGGTGGAGGTCGCCGTCACCAATAGCGGCGCGCGCGCCGGTGTGGTGGTGCCGCAGCTCTATCTGACCGGCGAAGGGCAGGGGACACCACGGCTTGCGGGGTTCCAGCGGCTGGTGCTGGCCCCCGGCGAAACGCGTCGCGTGACGATCGCGGCCGATTCCCGGATCATGGCGCGCTGGACGGCGGGCAAGGGCTGGGCGATCGCGCCCGGCGGCTATCGCCTGTCGCTGGGCACCAGTGCCGAACAGGTGGTGGCGAGCGGCGCGGTGACTGTGGCCTCGGAAGCACAGTCGCAATCTGATTGAACGGTAAATCGGCTGGCGGCGGCATTTGTGTTGACACCGATGTCGGTCGGTATAGCAATCATCCAGAAATAATAACCGACCGGCATGTCCGGCGCATAATCGACGGCGCAACGATGCCGTAAGTGGGAGAGGT
Source organism: Facivitalis istanbulensis (assembly GCF_040560405.1). NCBI lineage: Bacteria > Pseudomonadati > Pseudomonadota > Alphaproteobacteria > Sphingomonadales > Sphingomonadaceae > Facivitalis > Facivitalis istanbulensis. Next base: position 27,001 of record NZ_JAVSCQ010000039.1, on the reverse strand, counting down.
GGGATGAAGGGGAAGACGCTTGCGCGTGCGCTCGTGCGCTCGACATCGGTTCTTGGCCTGAGTGCAGGCGTGATGCTGGCATCGCAGGCAGGGGCGCAGACCGCCTCTGTCGATCCGCAACAGAATAGGCCGGCTCAGGGCGAAGCCGGCCCGACCGACGCACAGGCCGACGCGAATTCGTCCGATATCGTGGTGACCGGCGTCCGCGCCTCGCTCGAACGCTCGATCGCGATCAAGCGCGACTCGAACGGCGTCGTGGATGCGATCAGCGCCGAGGATATCGGCAAGTTCGCCAACACCAACCTGGCGGAATCGCTTCAGCGCATCACCGGTGTGTCGATCGACCGGCGCAATGGCGAAGGCTCGACCGTGACGGTGCGCGGTTTCGGCGCGCAATATAATCTGGTGACGCTCAATGGACGTCAGCTCGCCACCTCGAACATCGTCGCGGTCGGCGGCGACCAGGGTGGCGATGGCGCGGGCGGCTTCGGCCGTTCCTTCGACTTCGCCAATCTGGCCTCCGAAGGTGTCAAGACGCTGGAGGTCTACAAGACCGGACGCGCGGCGATCCCGTCGGGCGGCATCGGCGCGACCGTCAACGTCGTCAGCCGCCGCCCGCTGGATGCGACCGAAAGCGGGCTGGTCGGCTCGCTGGGCGTCAAGGGCAGTTATGACAACAGCTCGGCCGATTGCATCGATTGCGGCGCACGGGTGACGCCCGAAGCCTCGGGTACGGCAAGCTGGTCCGACAGCGAGCGGCGCTTCGGCGTGTCGCTGTTCGGCAGCTACCAGAAGCGCAATTTCAGCTTTGCCAGCGTCGCGCCGGACAATTGGAACATCCGGTCGCTCAATGATTTCCTCAATCCGTCCAATGGCTTCATCAACAATGCGACGAAGATCAACAACCGCCCGACCGGCAATCCGCTGGTCTCGGTCCCCAATGACTTCCGCTATCACTTCTCCGAGGCCAGCCGCGAGCGGATCAACGGCCAGGCGATCATCCAATTCCGGCCGACCGACACGCTGACCTTCACCGCCGATGGCCTGTATGCGCAGCTTCGCCAGTCGGAGCGACGGTCGAGCCAGTCCAACTGGTTCAACCGGCCGTTCAGCGAGGTGACCTTCGACGATGCCAGCAACGGCATCGCGACGACCCAGTTCCTGGCCGAGACGATCAATGGCGTGAAGGATGCCGCCTTTGAACAGGCGTATCGCGCGCAGAAGAACAAGCTTTACGATCTCGGGGGCAATATCGAATGGAAGCCCAGCGACCGCTTCACCCTGACGATCGATGGTCATCTCGGCGAGGCGCAGAGCCTGCCCGACAATCCCAACGGCCAGACCTCGACCACGGTCGCGATCAACGCGCCGGTCGTTGCCGCCCATTCGCTGCGCTGGACCGACAAGGGCTTCCCGCAGCAGACGCTGGCCATCAATGACGGCACGACCAGCATCACGCCGACCGGCCAGACCTTCATCAAGGGCAACAACAACGGCATCATCGATGTCGGCGACCTGTCGAGCGCGGTGCAGCGCCAGTTCGCGTCCAACCAGACGCAGCGTATTCGCGAGCTGCGCGCGGATGCGGGCTGGGAGTTGAACGACCAGATCCGCTTCGACGCGGGCGCGGACTATCGCACCACGACGACGCGCCAGACTCAGTACAACACCCGCCAGGTGCTGGGGGACTGGGGCAACTCGCTGCCGCCCGATGTCGCGCGGCTGGCCCCGGGGCAGGTCTTCCAGTTCTGCAACACCTGCAAGTTCGAGCATAACAATCCGAATGCCGATGCGAACACGCAGGTGGCGTTCCGGACCGAGGATGCGACCAAGCTCTATAACACGCTCTACAATCACTATATCGGCGTGACGAACGACGGCGTCGACCATCGCAACAATATCGACGCCAACAGCGACAATTCGGTCCGCGAGAATATCTGGTCGGGCTATCTGCAAGGCACCTGGAACGGCGAGGTCTTTGGCCGCACCGCGCAGATCGTGGCGGGCCTGCGCTACGAGAATACCAAGGTGCGCGCGGTGTCGTTGCAGCCGGTGCCGCTGGCCATCGTCTGGACCGCTGACAACGATTTCGTGGTGCAGAACAGCACCGATCGGCAGGCGATCTCGGCGCGCGGATCGTACAGCAACTGGCTGCCCGCGATCGACGCCAAGCTGGAGGTGATGGACAATCTGTTCGCCCGCGCATCGTACAGCAAGACCATCTCGCGAGCGCCCTACGGCAATCTCTTCGCCTCGACCGGCGTGGGGGCTCCGGGGCGGCCGACCGCGATCGGTGGCATCGCGACGGGATCGTCCAACAATACCGGGCTGCGGCCGCTGTCGTCCGACAATATCGACCTCTCGCTGGAATGGTATCCGCGCAAGGACGTGTTCCTGTCGGCGGGATTCTTCGACAAGCGGGTGCATAACTTCATCGGCAACACGGTGGTGAACCGCAATCTGTTCGGCCTGCGCGACGCGACCTCGGGCCAGGCGGGCACGCGATCGGGCACGGCGAAGGAACAGCTGACCAATAGCTTCGGCGCCGATATCACCGATGTGAACCTGTTCACCTACACCGCGCTGCTCCAGCAGAATAACGGCAATGTCGCGGCGACCAACGCGCAGTTCGGCGCCAATTACAACACGCAGAGCCGGGCGCTGAACCAGGGCTTCGTCGACCAGATCCTCAGCCAGTTCGACGTCAGCCCGAACGCCAGCGATCCGCTGTTCAACTTCGCGGTGAACACGCCGATCAACAATCGCGACGCGCATATCTATGGCGTCGAGCTGGCGGGCCAGTATTTCCTGGGCAATACCGGCTTCGGCATCGCGGCGAGCTATACGATGGTGCGCGGCAATGTCGGCATCGACATCGCCGCCGATCCGACGGTCAACACCTTCGCGCTGGTCGGCCTGTCGGATACCGCCAACGCCACGCTCATCTACGACAAGAACGGGATTTCGATGCGCCTGTCCTATAACTGGCGCGACAAGTTCCTGAGCGACATCAACCGTGGTGGTGACCGCAACCCGGTCTTCACCGCCCCCTATGGCCAGCTCGATCTGTCGATGAGCTTCGACCTGACCCCGCGTTTCGCGCTGGGCTTCGAGGCGATCAACCTGACCGAGGAAGGCGTCCAGACCTATGGTCGCGATCGCATGAACACCTGGTATCTCTCGGAGGGCTCCGCGCGCTATCTGGTCGGCGCGCGCTACCGCTTCTGATAAGGGAACTCGGGAGGCCGCTATTTCCCCCGGCGGCCTTCCGGGGATGGAAGGGACGATGGCTACATCGGTTCTGCTCAACAATATCGACCACCGCGACCTGCGCGTCGCGGTCGGCCATCACGCCCGCTATGGCGACGCACTCAACCAGACCCGCGTCTTCCCGGCGGAATATGAGGAACTGCAGCGCGATTATGCCATCCTGCTCCGGCGGGACGAGGCGGATGCCTTTTATGCCACGGTCCTGCTGGGGCTGGACCCCGACGAGAATCTGTTCCTCGATGGCGAGGAGGGGGGCGATCGCTGGGACGCGCGTTATATCCCCGCCACGCGGGCGCGCGGGCCGTTTTCGATCGGCCATGATGGGCAGGGCGCGCCCATGATCTTCGTCGATCCGGATCATCCCCGGATTACGGGCGCAGGGATCACGGGCGAGGGGATGCCGGTCTTTCGCGACCATGGCGGCCATGCGCCCCTGCTCGACCATGTCTCGGCGCTGCTTCAGCGCATCTACACCGGGTTGCAGGGCGAACAGGCGCTGTTTGCCGCATGGGAGGCGGCGGGGCTGTTGATGCAGGCGCGGCTTCAGCTCGATCTGGACGAGACACGGCGTTACAATGTCCCCGATTGCTTTACGATCGATGGCGAGCGGCTGGCCGCGCTGGACGGCAAGACGCTGGCCGCGCTGCATCGGCAGGATTATCTGCGTCCCGCGCTGTGGGTCGCTTCGTCGCTGGGGAATCTGCGTCACCTGATCGACCGGAAGATCCGCCGCGACCGTCATGGCTGAGCCGGTCCGCGCATGGCCCGCGCCCGAGCGGCCGGATCTGGAGGCGTTGATCGCCCGCGACGCGCCGGTGATCCTGCGCGGCTATGCCCAGGACTGGCCGCTGGTGCGAGCCGGGCGGGAGTCGGCGTGCCGGGCGGCCGAGTATCTGTTGCGGTTCGATGCGGGACGCCCCGTCACCGGCTATGTCGGCGATCCGGGCATCAAGGGGCGTTTCCATTACGACGCCAGCGGCACGGCGCTCAATTTCCAAGCGCACACCTTTGACCTGCGCGATGTCCTGGAGCGGCTGCTGGGGCTGGAGGGGCAGGTATCGGCCCCGTCGCTCTATATCGGATCGACCGATCTCGACACCTATCTGCCCGGCTTTCGCGCCGAGAATGATCTGCGGCCGGACCGCGATCTGTTCGATCGGCATCCGCCGCTGGCCAGCATCTGGATCGGCAACCGGACCATCGCCTCGGCGCATTATGACATGGCGAACAATGCCGCCATCTGCGCGGTGGGGCGTCGGCGCTTCACCCTGTTTCCGCCCGATCAGGTCGCCAATCTCTATCCGGGCCCGCTCAGCCCCACGCCCGGCGGGCAGGTGGTGAGCATGGTCGATTTCGCGGCCCCCGACCACGATCGCTATCCCCGGTTCGCCGAGGCGATGAAGACCGCGCAGGTCGCCGAACTGGAACCGGGCGATCTGCTCGTCTACCCCGCGCTCTGGTGGCATCATGTCGAGGCTTTGGAGGGCTTCAACATCCTCGTCAATTACTGGTGGAACGCCGTGCCCGATTTCATGGACAGCCCGATGGACACGGTGCTGCACGCACTGTTGTCGCTGCGTGACCGGCCCGAGGCGGAAAGGCGCGGCTGGCGCGCGCTGTTCGACCATTATGTCTTTGGCGATGCGCAGATGGCCGCCGCGCACCTGCCACAGGCGGCGCGGGGGCCGCTCGCCCCGCTCGACGAACCGGGGGCGCGGCGTCTTCGCGCCTATCTGCTGCACAGATTGAACCGATGAGCGAATCCTCCGCGCGCACCCGCGTCGTCATTGCCGGCGGCGGCACCGCCGGATGGCTGGCGGCGACCGCGCTGGCGCGGCAATTGGGCCCGCTGGTCGATATCACGCTGATCGAATCCGATGAGATCGGCACGGTCGGTGTCGGCGAATCCACCATCCCGACCGCGCGCAGCTTCCATGCCTTTCTGGGGCTGGACGAGGCCGCCGTCATGAAGGCGACGCAGGCGACCTTCAAGCTGGGCATCGCGTTCGAGCATTGGCACCGCATCGGCGCGCGCTATTTTCACCCCTTTGGCCAAGTCGGCCGGTCGATTCCGATCGCCGATTTCCAGCATTTCTGGCTGGAGGCGCAGCGGCTGGGCCTTGGCGGCGACTATACCGACTATTCGCTGGAGGCGCGGGCCGCCGATCAGGGGCGGTTCGGCCGGGATGAGGCGGGGACGCTGGCCTATGCCTATCATCTCGACGCCACCGCCTATGCGCGTTTCCTGCGGACCGTCGCCGAGCCCGCCGGGGTCCGCCGGGTCGAAGGGCGGATCACCCGTGTCGAGCGGGATGGCGAGACCGGGGATATCGCCGCGCTGCATCTGGCGGCGGGGGATCGGATCGCGGGGGACCTGTTCGTCGATTGCACCGGCTTTCGCGCGCTGCTGATCGAAGGAGCGCTGGAGACAGGGTTCGAGGATTGGAGCGAATGGCTCGCCTGCGACCGGGCGCTGGCGGTGCAGAGCGAGGCGGTCGCGCCGCCCGTGCCCTTTACCCGCGCCATCGCGCATAAGGCGGGCTGGCGCTGGCAGATTCCGCTCCAGACCCGGGTCGGCAACGGGCTGGTCTATGCCTCCGGCCATATGAGTGACGACGAGGCGGCGGCGATGCTGTTGGGCGCGATCGAGGGGCGTCCGCTGTTCGACCCGCGCCCGATCCGTTTCCGTACCGGGATGCGGCGGCGGGCGTGGCACCGCAACTGCGTCGCGCTGGGACTGGCGGCGGGCTTTATCGAGCCGCTGGAGTCGACCAGCATCCATCTGGTGATGATTGCGATCATGCGCCTGATCCAGGGCTTTCCCTTCGCCGGGGATGACCGCGAGGCGCTGGCCGCGCGGTTCAACGCGCAGTCGCGGCACGAATGGGAGCATATCCGCGACTTCATCATCCTGCATTATGCCCGGACCGAGCGCACGGACTCACGCTTCTGGCAGCGATGCTCGACCATGTCCCTGCCAGCCAGCCTCGCCGAGCGGATCGCGCTGTTCGTCCAGAGCGCGGGCGCGTGGCAGGGACAGGACGATCTGTTCCGCGTCGAGTCCTGGGTATCGGTGATGCTGGGGCAGGGGCTGAGGCCGCGTTCGCATCACCGGATCGCGCAGATGCTGTCGGGCGAGGCGCTCGCGCAATCGCTGGATGACCTGGATCGCCAGATCGCGGGGAAGCTCATGCGCATCCCGGCGCATGACGCGTTCCTGAAGGCCTATTGCGCCGCCTGAAGGTCCGTCGCAACGGCGGCGACCTGGGCGAAATCCAGCCGCCCGGAAACTTAACGCTTGCATGGAAATGCACCCTTCCCCTAAGGCCAACCCCCTGTCGGGGAGTGGCGCAGTCTGGTAGCGCGCCTGCTTTGGGAGCAGGATGTCGCAGGTTCGAATCCTGTCTCCCCGACCATCCGCATCTAAGTCGTTGATTTCACGTCGCCTAACTGGCGATCGGGGACCGTTGTACCCACGGCTGTACCCATCGCTGTACCCATTGGGGGTGACGGAATGGGATTACGGAACCTGCGGCTGCGTGGCGGCAGCTATCATTGGCGGCGCACGATAACGGTGGCGGGCACCCACGTGCCCCTGTGCTTTTCCCTTCGAACGGCAAATTGTAAACATCCGCGGTGTAGGGGTTTGGTGCCGATCTACCGACGGCCGTGTACGAGCAACCAGGACCGGGAGCTTCGGATTTAGCCCTATCTACTGCAAAATTTGGAGATCACGCGCTCCAATCCTGTCTGGTGCGCGGATGTGACCTATTTGCCGATGTGGCGGGGCACGCAGGATGGTCCGGGTCGACAATTGCCCGGAGTTTACCTCCAAGGCGCTGGATCGCTGGACCTATGAGGATGGCGTCACGTTGGACTTCAATCGGCCGGGCAAGCCAGCCTACATTGCCTTCATGGAATCGTTCGACGGCCGGTTGCGTGATGAGTGGCTGAACGCTCGCTGATTCCTGTCGCTGGTAGACGCCCGTGTCAAGATCGAGACCTGGCGGAGGGACGCTGACGAGAGCCGTCCCCACACGTCGTCTGGCTGGCTGACGCCGGTCGAATATGCTGCCGCCGCGGTCAATTTCGCCCTCGAGTGAACGCTGGAAACCCACCCTCAGCCTAGACGAGAACCCGGGACACCCTCACGGGATGTTATCCCCTACACTGGGCAGATATCCCTCGCCGGTTGCAGATGGCACAACTGAACGATAGGAGGTGTGAGAATCATTCGCAACTCTTCTTCCGTCTTGGCTTCTGCTTGAATGCGAAAATAGATTCTGTCTGGAGATTGTTAAAACTCGTGCCGCCACCATCGGACCTTTCATCCTCAGCGTTCTATCGGGCGCATCGGGAGGCGCTGGTGGAGTATGCCAACCGCATTGTCCGTGATCCTGCGCGTGCAGAGGACGTGGTGCAGGATGCATGGGTACGCGTTTCGGCCGTCGATCGGGGGCGAAGCATCGCCGAGCCATTGGGCTACTTCTATCGTGTCGTTCGCAATCTGGCATTGGATCGCTATCGGGAACGTCGGCGCGAGATCATGCATGAAAGCCACGAACTGGCAAAGGTCGCGGAAACGGCACCCGACACCGCGCCATCTCAGGAAGCAATTTCGCAGGACCGCCAGGAATTGCGTCTGGTGATCGCAAGCCTCGATGAGTTGCCCGAGCGCACCCGTCGCGCCGTCATGCTCTACAAGTTCGATGGGTTGAAATTGCGCGAAGTCGCCGAACGGATGGGCATATCTGTGGCATTGGCGAACAATCTGGTGCTGGATGGCGTTGAACATTGCGCCTTGAGGGTGGCACGCCGGCCGTGAAAGCCCGGTTCCTGAAAAATTTTGGAAAATCCTGCACCTGGATCGTTGAGTGTGTGCGGCCATCGCCCGATGGGCCTGTCAGGCGCAACACCGGGGGAGAGGGCGCGTGACGTCATCATCGCAATCCGGTCTGGACACCGGACATGATCCCGTGCTGCGCGCGGCGATCCAGTGGCGGATGCGCCTAGACGAAAAGCCAGACGATGCCGTATTGCGCAGGGATATCGAACACTGGATCGCCGAAGGACCTGCCAATGCCGCCGCCTGGACACACGCCGGGCATGTCCTCGGCTTGATCGGACAGGCTAAATCCGTTTCCTTTCTGCCGACCCCGCAGGAGAATAGTGGAGGCTGGTCACGCTCGGCGCGCAAAGACCTGACGAAGCGACTGGCCATGGTTGCCGCGATGGCGGCCCTGTTGGCTGTGCTGACGCCGCCAATCATGGTTCGCATGCGGGCAGACTATGTGACAGGCTTAGGCGAGCAGCGCCTGCTTGCGCTGGAGGACGGCAGCACGGTGCGTTTAGCGCCGGGAAGCGCGATCGGCGTCGGTTACAGGTCCGATCGTCGCAGCGTTCGGCTTCTTTCGGGCGAGGCGTATTTCGAGGTCCGGCGCGATACTGCGCGCCCTTTCGAAGTGATCGCGCAAGGCACGAAGGTGACGGTTCTTGGCACGGGCTTCGACGTGCGGCTGGGCCGTGAAACAACCGAGGTGGCGGTCAAACATGGCCGGGTCCGTGTCGATTACGCCGATGGCCGGCAACCGGTTTCGGACGTTCTGGAACCGGGGCAGTGGGCGCGGATCGCCTGGAACGGCGGAGCAACCCGTGGGTTTTCAACAACGGCACTTGTGGGCAGTTGGTCGGGCGATCGCCTGATTGCTGTCAATCGCCCGCTGTCGGATGTGATTGCGGACGTACGCCGTTATTATCACGGGGCTATCATCCTTTCCGACCGAGGCTTGGGCCAGCGTATCGTCACCGGCTCTTATGACATGCGCGACCCTGCCAAAGCAGTCGCCACGATCGTTGGACCGCTTGGCGCGACGGTGACACGGATCACGCCCTGGCTGGTGATCGTCTCGGCCCCCTGAGGGGGGGCGCCTGATCTTTTTCCAAAGCGCGGCAATTATTTTTGTAAAAGACGCGGGCCCCATCGTTGAACCTATGATGATGCGTAATGCGACGCATTTGCAGGCGGCGGCCGGATCAGCTTTGGAGGTTTGAGTGGCATTGGGGGATGAGGTTCGTGCGCGGGGTCCGCGCCTTTCGGCTGTGACGGCCGTTCTGATCACGGCTGCGGCGGCCGGGCCGCTGATGATGACAACGCCCGCGCAAGCGCAAGCCAGCGCGCAGCGGCGCTTCGATATCGAGGCGCAATCGCTGTCCGATGCGCTGGTCCTGTTCGCTGCGCAATCCGGATATCAGGTGGCGACCGATGGCGCGACAATTCAGGGAGTCCGCACCAATGGCGTGCGCGGTGTTCTGTCTTCAGCCTCGGCGCTCAGCCAGATTCTAAGCGGCACCGGTTTCACATTTCGCATCCGGGGAAATCTTGTCACGCTGGAGCCTGCCCCGCGATCCGGGGAAGGCACGATCCAGCTTGGCCCTGTGCGCGTTGAGGGAGGTGCTGAAAGCAAGGGCACCGCGCCACCGATGCCCACCGTGGCGCATGCCATTCAGGACGAAGGGGCCGCGCGCGACGGCTACCGTGTGCGGACGTTGACCAATGTCGGTCCGTTCAGTGCGCAGCAGGTGTTGGATACCCCCTATTCGGTCAGCGTAACACCGCGTGAACTGATACAGAACATTCAGGCGCAATCCCCCGACGATATCTTCAAGGTCAATCCCTATACCCGTACCATGACGGCGCAGATCACCGGCTGGGTGCCGATGGTCAGCATTCGCGGTTTTCAGACTTATGATCGCGCGGAAGGCGGTTTGCGCCGTTCGACCCACCATGCCGCCGTCGTCGAGGACAAAGAACGGGTCGAGGTGCTGGGTGGCCTTTCGGGTTTTCTCTACGGCGCCTCGTCTCCCGGCGGCATGGTCAACTATGTCTACAAGCGACCGACCCTTGATCCTTTTCACAGCGTGACCGTCGGAAATTACGGCGGCAACCAATATTATGGGCACGGCGATTTCGGCGGTCCGATTGATACCGATGGGCGGCTGGGCTACCGTCTCAATGTCGTCAAGCAGGCCGGCGATACGGCGGTCGATGATCAGAACATCAATCGCTTCCTTGCCAGCGGCGCTTTGGATTGGCGGATCACCGATCGCCTGATCCTCGAACTCAACGCCGCGTATCACCACTATAAGCTGCGCGGCCCGGCGGCATATTGGTTCGTCCGCGCGGGCGTGATGCGCTGGACGGCCCCCGATGCCAGCAAGAATTGGGGGCAGCCCTGGATTCACGACGAATTTAGAAATGTGAAGCTGATGGCAAAGCTGAACTATCGGTTCAGCGATCATGTCACGCTGCGTGGCTCCTATGCCTGGGACAATGTCGACCGTCCCGTGCAGGAGCACACGCAGAATTCCATCCGCAGCTCCACCCAATATTATCAGATTCGTATCCATTCGGGTCGCACCAAGGACCGGAATCAGGCGGCCAATCTGCTGCTTGATTTCGATTTTGATACCGGCCCGCTCTCACACAAGCTGACCCTAGGCTATTTCGGCTATTGGACGACGGGATGGGGCACCAGCCATAGCCCCAATACGACGTATCTTGGGCCATATTCCCGATCGGCGCCAACCTATGTGCCCAGGCCGGACTTTCCAGAGGATCACTCAAACCCCTATTATTCGGGTCGTAGCCGCAACGACAATTTCGTCATCGGCGATCAGATTTCCATGGGCGATCAGGTGACCGCGCTCGTCGGCGTGTCCCGCAGTGAGATTTTCAACCGCAGTTTCAATATGGCGGGTGAGGTGAGCCGGCCAGACTATGCCAAGGGCCGTTGGTCTCCCACGTTTGCGTTAAGCTACAAGCCGATCCCGTGGCTGACGGCTTATGCATCCTATATCGAAGGGCTGGAGGCTGGCGGCACCGCGCCGCTGGAGGCGGTCAATGCGCGGGAGATCATGCCGCCGATGGTCAGTCGCCAGAAGGAAATCGGTGTCAAGGCGGAACTGGGGGGGCTGTTGCTCACAGGTGCCCTGTTTGACATCAGCAAAGCATATGAGTTGCTGACCGAGGCCGGACGCTACACCCAGGACGGCCGGCAGAAGCATCGTGGCCTTGAATTCACGGCGACCGGCCGCATCACTGAAAATCTTACCGTGGTCGGCGGCTTCACAGCACTCGATGCGGATGTCGAAGGCGGTGGTGATGGCGGGCTGGCTCCGATCAATGTGGCGCGTAACTGGGCAAAGCTCTATCTCGAATATGATCTGCCCTTCATACCGGGACTGACAGCGACGGGCGGGATCTACCGGACCGATAAACAATGGGGGAATGCCGCGAACACCGATCGTATTCCCGCCTATGCGACCTTTGATCTGGGCGCGCGCTATACCGTGCCGATCGACGACAAGGCGCTGGTGCTTCGCTTGACGGTCAATAATGTGGCGGACAAGAGCTACTGGACGAACGCCTATTATGTCGGCCAGCCCCGCAGTATCGCGTTTTCGGCGCAATTTCAGTTCTAGAACCTATGCAAACGGCGCTGGTTCGGGGCTATTGTTATGTCGGGCTGGCGATCGCGGGATTCCTCGTGATCGTAAGCCTGTCCGGTAGCCTGATCGTCTTCTGGACAGAAATTGAATCCTTGTTCAATCCCGGACTCTTCCATGTCCAGTCCCATGATCGCTCGATGTTTGGCTTCGTCGAGGTCGCATGGGCGACGACAAGGTGAGCCAGCGCATGTTACCGATCCACTCGGGTGGCGTTGCTGGCCTTGCGGACCATATCGTCATCCGCATCGCGGGCATGATCGCAGCGCTGTTAATTCTGACCGGCATCGACATGCGGTGGAAGAAGCGTGCGGCGCGTTCATCGCGGCAGCATTTCCGACATTCGATCGCGGGACGGAGAAAACTCCATGCTGTGGAATAAGATGCGCGACCGCTCCTTCAAACAGACGAGCGACCCGAACGCCATGCCGTTGCAGTCCGTTGAGGATCGCGTCCCACGGATCGAGTGCTATGGCTACCGGGCCGATCACGGCAATCGCCTTGCCGGAGTAGCCGCCACGATCGGCATCTATGCGCTGATACTCGGGGCGGCGTTCCTCACCATCGACTATGTCACCTCGGTGCAAGTGCCGCCGCCCGCGCTTGCCGTTTTTGACGTGAACCTGCCGGCGTCGCCGCGCGAAACTCCCGCCGAAGAAAAGGACGCGCCCAGACCGATCAAGAAGACGAAGGACCAGCCGGACTCGCCCAAGGTCCGGCCGATCGAGCCGAAAAAAATCCAAGTTTCGGCGGTAATGATGCCGGTTCCCGTCGCGGTTCCCAAGCCTGTCGATCCCGGCCAAAAGGAACCGGAGATGGCCTCGCCCAGACCCACGCCCACGCCCACGCCCACGCCGCCGGTACCGCAAGCATCGAGCAATGCACCCGATACATGGGAAGGCCGGGTGCTGGCGGCCCTGAACAAGCTGCGTCGCTATCCGCGCATGGCGATGGTGCGGCGGCAACAGGGTGTACCCTATGTCCGAATCGTCATCGATCGTGACGGCAGGGTGCTGTCATCGCGGCTGGAACGAGCGTCCGGCTTCTCGGATCTTGACCGCGAAGCGGTGGCGCTGCCCAAGCGCGCCTCGCCGCTGCCCGGACCACCCGCCGACAAGCCCGGCGATACGCTGGAACTGGTGGTGCCCGTGGAGTTTGTCCTTAAATGATGGGAACGTGAACCGCCACGGGCGGGTGGTCGACACCGAGATCACGCGGGCGGCCGGGTTTGCCGAGCGGCTCACTGCGGTGGCGATGGTCGACGATCTCGCCCGGCCTGAGGGGCGGCGCATCACGCCGGGCGCGGACCGAGCCTATGACACGCGCGACTTCGTGTCGGACCTGTGCGACCGATGCGTGACCCCGCACGTGGCACAGAACAGCAGCGGCCGGCGCTCTGCCATCGACGGGCGCACCACCCGGCATGCCGGCTATGCCGCCAGCCAGCGCTTCCGCAAGCGGATCGAAGAGGTGTTCGGCTGGGCCAAGGCCGCTGCCGGACAGGGCAAGACGCGCTTTCGCGGACGGGCGCGCGTCCGCCTTCGCCTTCACGTTGTCGGTCGCCGCCTGCAACCTCATCGGCTGCCCCGGTTGCTGGAAACGGGGTGACGTCCATCCCGACGGGGCCCGTCGGCCAGTGGCGGATCGTCGAGATCGCGCGCCATGGCCAGGCAGGAATTTGCGATGGCAAGCTGCCATCGCATATTCGCTGAATACTCTTGTCAAAGCGCTTTGGGGAGGTCGGCCAACAAGGGCCGACACCCGGTCAAAAGCGGATCGACATGCCGGCCAGAATGGTCCGCCCCGGCTGGACGATCTGTGCGATCTGATAGGCATTCTTGCCGCGCGTCGCATAATAGCTGACGTCACCCAGGATGTTCTGCACGGCGAGATTGAGCTCGACATTCTCGCGGACGCGGAGCCTGCCCGACCAGTCGAGCCGTTCGGTCGGTTGGTCCCACCAGCTGATGTCGATATTGGGCAGGGCCGCGCCCGTCACAGGATCGTTGCGGCGATAGGTGTAATAGGTTTCGAGGAACCGGCCTGTGTGGCGATAGGAGAGGGTGCTCTCGAACCGGTCGGTGCGATAGCTGAGGGCCGCATTCGCCATGAAGTCGGGGGCATATTGCATCGGCCCCCCATTGGCGATGCCCGACAGGTTGAGGTCGGCGCTGGTGTGCTGAAGCGTCATGTTGCCGCTCACCACGAAGTTGGACAGGAAGCCCGGCAGGACGGCCAGCCGCTGTGCCACGGCGAACTCGACGCCATAGGCCGAGGCATCGCCACCATTTTGCGGTTGCAGGACAATGGTCGACCCGACGGTCGAGGTGCCCAGCGTATTGACATAATGGGTGCCGTCGCCGCGCGTCGAGGCGCCGGCGTCGAACAGATAGTTGCTCAGCTTCTTGTAGAAGCCGGCGACCGAAATCCGGCTGGTGTCGGACAGGCCATATTCGATCGAGGCATCGAAGTTATGCGCCGTGACCGGAACCAGGTTGGGATTGCCCTGCTGGATCTGGATGATGTTGTTGCCGAGCGGCGTGATCGTCCGGCCACCGCCCAGCAGGAACAGGCTGGGGCGGACATAGCTGCGCCAATAGGCGGCGCGGAAGACGGCCGCGGATTCGGGGCGCCAGGTGATGAACAGGCTGGGCAGCGGTACGTTGTAATGGGTGTGGTTGGTCGCGAACCCACCGCCGCTCAGATTGCCGTTGTCGTCATAGGTGGCGCTCCAGAAGGTATTAGAGATGTCGGTATGTTCGAACCGCAGCCCCGGCGTGATCTCAAGCTGGCCCAGCGTGATCGGCGCGCGGGCATAGAGGGCGGTGACGCGTTCGTTGCCCGACTGCGTATTCACATTCTGGTTGAAGGCGAGCTGCGTCGGCGAGCCCGTCCAGCTATATCCGTAGCCGGCGCTGGCATAGCTCAACGGCAGGCCCATCACATATTGGAGTGCCGCCGGCGCGTTGAACAAGGGCGTGGCATAGGGATAATGCGCCGCTTGCCCGCCGAGCATCGGGGAGTTGATGACTCGCCCGATGAACGGGCTGCCATCGAGCGTTGGCGCCAGGCCGGGTAGCAGGGCGTCGCCGGCATCATATTGATAATCCAGGCTGGTCGCACGGCGATGGCTGGTGGAATATTTCGCCCCGAACTCGATTTTCGGCAGCCAGTCGAGACCGGTCGACCAGGCGAGATCGAGCTTGGCCCCGCCCAGCAACTGGTGGCTGGCCACGTCATCGCGCACCACGCCCGCCGAGCCAAAATTGGCCAGCGTCTGGGGCACATATTGGCCGATCGTGTTGATCTGGGTGTTGACCGCCTGACCCAGGCCGGGAACGGGATAGGCCGGATTGCCCGCGAAGCCCGGCGCCATCGATACCGTGGGATCGATCGACAGGTTCTTGTAGGCCATTTCGATATGGTTCGGCCGGTCGTCGCTGGCATAGGAACCAAAGGCCAGAGCCTTGACGCTCAGCCGGTCGAACGTGGCATCGACACCCAGTTGCAGATTGCCCAGTCGTGCCCGTTCCGGATTGGTTTCGGCCCAATAGCTGCCGATGATGCCCTGCTCCAGCGTCGTATAGGTGCCGTCGCTGTTCTGGACGGCATTCTGGCTGGTCGACTGGGGTCCGCGCTGGATCGTCGTCTGTTCGGTGTCAGCCTGCGCGTAGCTGCCGCGCAGATAGACATGGAGCGTCTCGTCACGCTTCCAGTCGAGCGCCATGTTGCCGCCCCAGCGCGTCGTCGTGCCATAGGAGAGCTGGGCGTTGATCTGCTCGGCGATCATGTTGGCGGTCGGCGCGAGATTGGGGATCGGCGTATGATCCGACCCGTCGAGCGTCGTCAGGAAATCCCAATTGCCCTCATTCTCGTTGAGGGCCGAGGAGGAGAAGTTCCGCTTGGCGTAATAGCCGACGGCGTGAATGCCGAAATCGCCATTGCCAAAGACCCGCGACACCTCGCCCTGGATGGTTCCGCCCGCGTTGAGCGGCCCCTTGAACAGGCCATAGCCGTCATTGTTGCCGTTAAAGGCCCCCTGGACCGAGAGCATGGTGAGCGGCTTGCCGATGTCGAAGGCGCTCGCGTCCTGGAAATCCACCACGCCTGCGATCGCGTCGCCGTTCATCGTCGGCGACAATGACTTGGATACCGCGATGCGCGCGAAGCCGAGCGGCGGCAACAGCGCCAGTGAAACCTGACGGGTGGCGGGCTTGCCCTGCGCGATGTCCGCGCCGTTCATCAGGTTGAGCGTATAATCGGAGCCCAGGCCCCGGACCGAGATGTAACCGCCTTCGCCACGCGCGGCATCATCGATCATGAAGGCCGATCCGCCCAGCGCGCCGCCCACCGTCACCGGCAGCAATGCGATGCCGGGCAGGCGGGCCAGAGCCTCGGCCGCATTGCTGTCGGGTGCGCGCGCCAAGGCATCGGCATCCAATATGTCGATCTTGTGGTCAGCGGCGATCGACAGCTTTTCAGCATCGTTGCGGCGGCCGGTCACGACGATGGTCTGACCAGCGCGGGATGGGTCGGTTGCTGCACCGGCACCGGCATCGGCGGGATTGGCGTCTGCGGTGCCGAGGGCGTCGTGGTCCGAAACTGCCAGTGGTGCGGCATGGGCCATGCCGGGAAATGCGATCAGAGCCACCGAACACAGGCACTCGAAACGGATCGCCCTGGCCCATTTGCCAAGGTCGCGCATGCCACTCATTTTTTTGTTGTTCCGTCTGTGATGGGAGAAGTGGCGGCGCTACTGCCGTCGGTTTGTGACGGATAAATGACTATATGGAAAATGATTTTAAGTATGAACGATTTTTACTTTAGGTGAAATCTATGTCATCGTTCGTTTATATTGTTGCATGTGTTTCAGGATTGGGAAGTTTTGTCTGACTATATCATCGTTCTATTTGGTGTGTTGATTGATTAGAGTAGAGGTGAATTTCCCCTTTGGGCGTTGCTTTGTTGTTCGAGCTTTGGGTTCGGCCAGGGAAGTTTTGAGTGTCAGGCTACCGAATGCTGTCTGTCTGCTGATGTCGCCGCGTCGTCGGCAGGATTTCGCTTCGGGGATCATGGCCACGAGATGCGGTCGGCGGCGAGGGCGATGACGGAGAAGGAGGCTGTCGGGCACCCGTTTCAGCAGGTGGGTCGGTGAGGTGCCCGAACAGGATGGCGATGCGGTTGCGCCGCGCAATCGACGATGCAAAACGGGGCGTGGTACGCCGAACCGATCGCGCACCACGCCTTTTTCAGTTCGGACTTGCGGCGATCAGGCGCGATAGCCGCCCTGTCGTTCCAGCATCCAGCCGGGATATTCCGCTGGCAGCTTCGTCACCGCGTCGAGCGCGGCGAGGTCGTCCGCATCCAGGGACACCTGTGTGGCGGCGATATTGTCGGTCAGTTGGTCGACCCGCTTCGCCCCGACGATCACGCTCGTCACCACCGGCTGGTGGAGCAGCCAGGCCAGCGCCACCTGCGCGACGGTGCAGCCCTTCGCCTCGGCGATGCGTCGCATCTCGGCGAGCGCGGCCGAACCGCGGGTACGGTCGACCGGCGGGAAATCGAAACTGGCGCGCCGACCATCGGCGGCCTGTCCCTCGCCGTCATATTTGCCGGACAGATAGCCCCCCGCAAGCGGGCTCCACACCATCAGGCCGATCGTCTCCGACCGCAGCATCGGCACGATCTCTCGCTCCAGGTCACGGCCGACCAGCGTGTAATAGGCCTGGAGCGACAGGATGGGGGCAAGCCGCCGGGCTTCGGTGAGGCCCACCGCCTTCACCACCTGCCACGCCGCCCAGTTGGACAGGCCGAGATAGCGGACATGACCGTCACGGACGAGCGTATCGAGCGCCTCCAGCGTTTCCTCGATTGGCGTCGCCGGGTCGAAGCCATGGATCTGGTAGAGGTCGATATGGTCGAGGCCGAGCCGCTGGAGGCTCGCCTTGCACTGGCTGAGGATATGGCCGCGCGAGGCCCCGCGCGCATTGGGGCCGTCGCCCATCGGTCCCAGCACCTTGGTCGCGATCACGACATCGTCGCGGGCGACACCGAGATTCTTGAGCGACTGGCCCAGGATCCGCTCGCTCTCGCCGCGCGCGTACACATTGGCGGTGTCGATGAAGTTGATCCCGGCGTCAAGCGCGGTCCTGACCAGCGTGTCGGCTTCGTCCTGCCCGAGTTGACCGATCTGGCTCCACATGCCCTCGCGGCCGCCAAAGGTCATGGTGCCGAGGCAGAGTTCGGACACGAACAGGCCGCTCCGGCCGAGTTGGCGCATACGCATGGCGATCATTCTCCTGTTGGGATGGGGTGATCGCCCGATACGCCAGGAACGCCCCATCGGGCGACGTCGATCCGATCAATCTCCTGCCCGATCCTATCAAAATGAAATGGCCGCCGATGCGTTCGACGCGTGACGGCGCTAATAGGGCTGGCATGACGATGCTGTCCGACCTCGCCCGGAGGATCGAGCGCCAATGGTTTGTCCATGGTCGCGAGACGCCCATCCCGGGACTCCTCATCAGCCGCGCGGAAGAGCCGACTGGCATCATCCGCTCGGTCTATCGACCGTCCTTCTGCCTGGTCGTGCAGGGGGCCAAGATGTCGATGCTCGGTCCGACACCCTATCATTATGCCGAGGGCCAGTGCCTGCTCGCCTCGGTCGACCTGCCGGTCACGTCGCGCATCGTGAAGGCGAGCGCGGCCGAGCCCTATCTTGCGCTGTCGCTGGCGATCGAGCCCGCGACCGTGGCCGAACTGGTCGCGGAACGGGGGCAGGTGTTGGGGCCGGCGCCCGCTTTCGCCGCCCTGACCAGCACCGACCATGACCCGGCCTTGCGCGATCCTCTCAGGCGGTTGCTTGATCTGCTCGACAGCCCGGCCGATCAGGCGGTGCTCGGGCCGTTGATCCGGCGCGAGATCGTCTGGCGGCTGCTGGGCGGGACGCTGGGCCCCATGTTGCGGCAGATGGGCCTGGCCGACACCCATGCCGCGCGGATCGGCCGGGCGACGGCGCATATCCGCGACCATTATGCCGAGACGCTGCGGGTCGCCGATCTCGCCGCGCTGGCGGGGATGAGCGTTCCGGGCTTTCACCGCCATTTCAAGGCGGTGACGACGATGACGCCGGTGCAGTTCCAGAAGCAGGTACGGTTGCAGGAGGCACGCCGTCGCCTGATCGCCGCCGAGGACGTGGCGCGGGTCGGCTTCGCCATGGGCTATGAAAGCCTGTCCCAGTTCAGTCGCGACTATCGCCGCCTGTTCGGCGCGCCGCCCGGGCGCGATGCGACGGCGTTGCGCGCGCAACTGGTGCCTGAGCCCGCGCTGCCATGATACTTGACTCTGTCAACTAAAGCGGCTCAGCATGGCGGCCATGGAGAATCCAGACGTCACCGCCATCCGCCGGTTCAACCGTTTCTATACCCAGATGATCGGGGCGCTCGACGCGCGCTTCCTCGGTACCGAGGCGAGCCTGCCCGAAGCCCGCTTGCTGTTCGAGATCGCGACGCGCGAGCCGGTGATGGCGAGCGTGTTGCAGGACGCGCTCGGCATGGATGCGGGCTATCTCAGCCGCCTCGTCGCGCGGTTCGAGGCGCGCGGCTGGATCCTGCGTGTCCGTCGCGATGACGATGCCCGCGCCCGCGACTTGCGGCTGACCGAGGCAGGGCGGGCGGCGTTCGATGTCATTGACGAGCGACAGAGCGGCGCTGTGGACGATCTGCTCGACACCGTTGCCGGTCAGGAGCGACGTGATCTGGTCGAGGCGCTGACACGCGCGCGGCTGCTGCTCGACCCGGCATCGGGCGGACCGTTCACCATCCGGCCTTTCCGCACCGGCGAGCCCGCGCTGATCGCCGCGCGCCAGTCGATCCTCTATGCCGAAAGCCATGGCTGGGGCCGCGAAGTCGAGGTGATCGAGAGCGAGGTGACGGCGGCCTTCCTGCGCGATTTCGACCCGGCGCGCGAGCAATGCTGGGTGGCGGAGATCGACGGGGTGATGGCGGGCGCGGCGTTCGTGACCGATGAAGGCGATGGTCTCGCCCGGCTGCGGCTGCTCCATGTCGAGCCCTTTGCCCGTCGAAGGGGGATTGGCGACGCGCTGGTCAGCCATTGCGTCGGGTTCGCGCGGGAGACGGGCTATCGCGCGTTGATCCTGTGGACGCAGACGGTGCTGGAGGCCGCGCGTCGCATCTATGCCGCCCACGGCTTCCGCTGCATCGAGACGGCGATGCACGAGCGGTTCGGGGTGCCGCTCCAGGGCGAGACATGGCGGCTGGAGCTGGCGGCATGAGCGGTGCGCTGACCATCCGGGTGGCGGTCGAGTCCGATCTTCCGGCGCTGCGCACGCTGATGACCCTGTCGATCGATCACGGCCAGGCGGCGGTGCTCACGCCCGAGCAGGTCGCGGCCAGCCGGGCGGTGATGGGCCTCGACACGCAATTGGTGCGCGACGGCACGTATTTCGTGGTCGAGGAGGAGGGCATGCCGGTCGGCTGTGGCGGGTGGAGCCGCCGGGCGACGCTTTATGGCGGCGACCACAGCACGGCCTTGCGCGACCCGGCGTTGCTCGACCCCGTGACCGACGCCGCCCGCATCCGCGCCATGTATACCCATCCCGGCCATGTCCGGCGCGGGATCGGCCGCATGATCCTCGACCATTGCGAACGGGCGGCGGGGGCGGAGGGCTTCGCCGCCGTCGAACTCATGGGCACGGCGGGCGGCGTGCCGCTCTACGTGGCGTGCGGCTATATGCCGGTCGAACGCGCGGATGCGGAGGTGGATGGGGTCGTCGTGCCGCTGACGCGGATGCGCAAGCCGTTGCGCGCCATGGCCTGACTCGGGCCGCGCGCGGGATTTCGGGAGCGGCATGTCACAAAGCTCTCCTCTGCCTCGTCATGATGGCGGACATCAAGGAGACCGATCATGACGCCGCGCATTGCCAACCCCCATGCCCTGGCCCCGGAAGCCATCAAGGCGATGACGGCGCTGGGGCAGAGCGTCGCGCAAAGTGGCCTCGACCATATTCTGCTCGAACTGGTGAAACTCCGCGTGTCGCAGATCAATGGCTGCGCCTTCTGCCTGCACCTGCATTCGACCGACCTGCGCCGCCATGGTGAAAGCGAGATGCGGCTCTACATGCTGAGCGCGTGGCGGGAATCGACGCTTTATTCGGCTCGCGAGCGCGCGGCGCTCGGCTGGGCGGAGGCGTTGACGCTGTTGGCCGAAACGGGCGCGCCCGATGCGGACTATGATGCGCTCAAGGCCGTGTTTACCGAGCCGGAGCAGGTCTGGCTGACCCTGGCGATCGGGGCGATCAACAGCTGGAACCGGCTACAGGTGGGGTTCCGCGTCGCGCATCCGGTCGACGATGCCTGACGCCGCGCTGTTCGAGGCGGAGCGGCCGCGGCTCGTCCGGCTGGCCTATCGCATGACCGGATCGCTCGCCGAGGCGGAGGATCTGGTGCAGGATGCCTGGCTGCGCTGGTCGCGCGTGGAGGGCGTCGATGCGCCCGCCGCCTGGCTGACGCGGGTGGTGACCCGGTTGTGCCTCGATCATTTGAAATCGGCACGGGTGCGGCGCGAGACCTATATTGGCGCTTGGCTGCCCGAGCCGCTGCTCGGCGCGACCGACCCAGCGGGCGTCGCAGACGATCTGACCGTCACCTTGATGCTGGCGATGGAGCGGCTGTCGCCCTTGGAGCGGGCGGCATTCCTGCTCCACGACGTGTTCAATGTCGACTTGCCAGAGGTGGCCAAGACGCTCGACCGTGCGCCAGCGACGGTGCGGCAACTCGCCTCGCGCGCGCGGCGGCATGTCGCCGAGGCGCGCCCGCGCTACCCGGTCGATCCACAGGCCGCGGCGCGGATCACCCGCGCCTTCTTCGCGGCGGCGCGGGACGGCGATGCCAGCGTCCTGTCGGACCTGCTGGCCGAGGATGTCGCGATTCATTCCGATGGTGGCGGGCGCGTCCTGGCCTTCCACAACGTCATCCGGGGACTGGCAAAGGCGCAGCGGCTGTTCGCCGGGTTGCAGCGCAAATATCGCGACGCGCCGACCGAACTCCTCGGCTTCGCCACGATCGACGGGCTACCCGGCTATCTCAGTCGCACGGGCGGCAGCGTGCTCCAGACCACCGCGCTCGACATCCGCGACGGCCGGATCGCGGCGATCTACATCGTCCGCAACCCGGACAAGCTCACCCGCGTAGCGGCGGCTCTTCAGGCCGGGCAGGTAGCGGCGCGAGACTGACGCCGGAATGCCATCAGCATCACCAGCGCCGCCGCCGCCATCACTGCCCCGGCCAAAGAGACCACCGGCAATCCCAGTCCGGCGCCGATCACGCCGCCGCCCAGCGCCGCGCCAAAGGCATTGCCGAGGTTGAACGCACCGACGTTCATCGCCGAGGCCAGGTTCGGCGCATCCGCCGCCGCGACCATCACCCGCATCTGCAATGGCGGGACGATCGCAAAGCTGGCGATGCCCCAGACCAGGATCGCGGTGGCGGCCGGCCATGGCCACTGCATCACGCCCGCGAACACGACCAGCACCGTGGCGAGAACGGCGAGGCTGCCGATCAGCGTCCGCTCGATCGACTGATCGGCCAGCCGCCCGCCCAGCGTGTTCCCGATCGTCAGACCGATGCCGTAGAGCATCAGCATCGCCGTCACGAAGCCGCTTGATGCCTGCGTCTCCTCGCGGAGGATCGGGACGATATAGGTGAAGACGGTGAACATCGCGCTTGCCCCGACCATGGTCAGTGCCAGCGCCGCCAGCACCGGCTTGCGTGTCAGCACCCGCAGTTCAGCGCGCATGTCGCCGCCTTCGGCAGCGGGCAGCGGCGGCAGGGCAAGACGGAGCGACACCATCGCAATCGCGCCAACGCCCGCGATCCCGGCGAACGCGGTGCGCCAGCCAACCGCCTCGCTGACCCAGGTCGCCGCCGGCACGCCGCCGATCGTGGCAACGGTCAGCCCGGTGAACATCGCCGCCACCGCGCCCGCGCGCTTGTCCGGCGGCACGAGGCTGGCGGCCACCACCGATCCGACGCCGAAGAAGGCGCCATGGTTGAACGAAGTGACGACCCGCGCCGCCATCAGCATCCAATACCCGCCCGCCATCGCCGACAGCGCATTGCCGAGCGTGAAGATGCCCATCAGTGCGATCAACAGCGTCCGCCGGTCGATCCGCCCCGTGGTGAGCGTCATGAGCGGCGCGCCGATCAGCACGCCCATCGCATAGGCGCTGACCAGCAGCCCGGCGGACGGGATCGACACGTGCAGGTCGCTGGCGATGATCGGCAGCATGCCCATCGGCGCGAACTCGGTCACGCCGATGCCGAAGGCGCCGACCGCCAGCGAGATCAGCCCGAGATTGAACTTCATGATCCTGGCTCCCTCAGACCATCGGCGGCGCAAGGCGGGCGAAACCCTCCTGCTGCCGATAGGGGGTGTGCGGATAGGGCGGCAGTACGTCGCTCGCTGCATCAAGCGTGGCGACCTGCTCGGGCGTCAGCGCCCAGCCGACCGCCCCCAGATTGTCGCGCAACTGCGCCTCGTTGCGGGCGCCGATGATGACCGACGAGACGGTCGGCCGCCGCAGCAGCCAGTTGATCGCGACCTGCGGCACGGTCTTGCCCGTCTCCGCCGCCACCGCTTCCAGCGCATCAACCACGCGGTAGAGATGCTCGTCCTCGACCGGCGGCGCGAACTGGGCGGTTTCGTGGAGGCGGCTGCCCGCCGGGATCGGTCGCCCGCGCCCGATCCTGCCGGTCAGTCGCCCCCAGCCGAGCGGGCTCCACACCAGCGCACCGACGCCCTGATCCGCCGCCAGCGGCATCAGGTCCCATTCGTAGGCGCGTCCGATCAGCGAGTAATAGACCTGATGCGCGACGAGGCGCGGCCAGCCATGGCGATCGGCCAGCGCTTGCGCCTTCATGATCTGCCAGCCCGGATAGTTGGAGACGCCCGCATAGCAAACCTTGCCGTCCGCGATCAGCCGGTCGAGCGTGCCCATCATCTCCTCGGTCGGGGTGGAGGCATCGAAGGCGTGAAGCTGGAGCAGGTCGATCCGGTCGGTGCTGAGCCGCCGTAGCGCCGCCTCGACCGCGCCGATCAGCCGCGCCCGCGACGCGCCCCAGTCCTGCGGCCCGTCGCCCGTCGGCAGCCCGGTCTTGGTGGAGACCAGGACGGCGTCACGCCGCCCCTTGATCGCCGCGCCCAGTACTTCTTCCGACGCGCCATCCGAATAGACGTCGGCAGTGTCGAACAGCGTGACTCCGGCGTCGAGACAGATGTCGACCAGCCGCTGCGCCTCGGCGGCGTCGCTGGTGCCCCAGGCGCTGAACAGCGGCCCCTTGCCGCCGAACGTTCCGGCGCCGAACGCCAAGGCTGGTACACGCAGCCCGGATGATCCCAGTTGCCGATAGTCCATGACGGGTCCTTTGCGAATGTCGTTGCCGGGTGCATGAATGGACGGCGATGGCCGGCGACGGAACCGGCCATCGGAGCAAAGGATCTATGCGTTGGATACAAAGATGGTGGGCGGCGAGGATCGCGCCCGGTCGCTCGCCCTGTTCGCATGCGTCTTGGCGGAAGGCAGCTTCTCCGCCGCCGGTCGCACGCTCGGGCTGACGCCCTCGGCGGTGGCGCGGGCGATCGACCGGATCGAGGCGCGGCTGGGCGTCCGACTGTTGCTGCGCTCGACCCGCGCACTGACGCTGACCGCCGAGGGGCAGGCCTATCTGCTCGCCGCGCGCCGGATCCTCGCCGATCTCGACGATGCCGAGCAGCAGATCGCCGACCAGGGCGCGCCGCGTGGACGGTTGCGGATCAGTGCGGCGCTGTCGCATGGCCGGTTGTGCATCGTCCCACTGCTCGGCGACTTCGCCCGTGCTTATCCGCACATCCTGATCGACGTGGCGCTGACCGACGCACTGGTCGATGTCGCCGGAGGACAGGCCGATGTCGCGATCCGCTTCGGTCCGCTCGCGGATAGCGGGCTCACGGCGCGCAAGCTGGGCGAGTCCCGGCGGGTGATCGTCGCGTCGCCCGACTATCTGGCGCGGGCGGGCACGCCGCAGATACCCGAAGATCTGCACGCCCATAATTGCCTCAGCTTCAACTTTCGCCGTGCCGAGCCGATCTGGCCGTTTCGTCGCGATGGCCGGGACTGCGCGCTGAGCGTCGAGGGCGGCATCGTCGCCAACAATGGCGAGACGCTGGGCCAGCTCGCGGCGGCGGGGGTCGGCATCACCCGCGTCGGCTGCTTCAGCGTTGCGGCAGAGATCGCCGATGGACGGCTCGTGCCGTTGCTCGAGGCGTATAATCCGGGCGATGTCGAACTGATCCACGCCGTCTTCGTCGGTGGCTCGACCATGCCGGCGCGGGTGCGCGTGTTCGTCGACTTCCTCGCCGAGCGAATGGGCGGCCGGGTCGCGTAGGCAGGCCCCGCGCGACCGGACCAGCGCGGGCATGGGGGACGATGCCTTCGCCGCCCGTCCGCTCTAGAATCGGCTCCGGGCGAACAGCCGCACCGCCCGCCCGACCGGGTCTTGATCGTCTCGGCCGTAACCCGGTGCTGGACGACCATCGCCGAGGCTGGCGCCCGGTCGCGCATCGAACACATTGATGACGTCCAGCCCGAACTGGATGCCAGCGCCGCGCCGGGGGGTGACGCCCGACTGGCTCGGCCGGATCGCACGCTGCAGCACATAGCTGAACCGCAGGTCGATGGTGCCGACGGGGGACACGCGGAGATCGCCGGCGCTGTCCCGCCCGGTGTCGCGACGCGTGCGATACCCGCTGCGCCAGCGTGCGGCCATGTTCAGGCCCCATGCGCCACGCCGCCCGTCCACCTGCACGTCGAGTTGCTGGCGCGGCACGCCGCCGCCGTCGCCGACCAAGCGGTTCATGGGCGGCAGACTGGCATGAATGGTGGTGACGTTGCGCAATTGCAGATTGTGGTTGAGCGTCAGTCGCAATGTTCCCCTCGGCTTGCCCGGTGCGGCCTCGCCAAGCGGGAAACTGGCGCCCAGGTTGGAGGCCAGGCTTTCGGTGCGCGTGGATGCGAAATTGATCGGTCGCTGGTCGATGGCGGTCAGCCGCCCCGTGGCGTCGCGGCGGAACCGATCGGGGAAGGCAGCCTCCAGTTCCGGTGTGACAGCCGGCAAGGGACCGGCGCTGTTGGCGGCATTGGATCGTTGCAGGCTGACGCTGCCCGCGACGTTCCACGGCAGGAACGGACCGGCGAGTGCCGATAGCGCGACGCGATCGAAGCGGGGCGGACGCAGGTCGGGCGTGCCGCCCAGGATCGGCAGCACTTCGGCCGATTGCCCGGTGACGAAATCGAACACGGTGATCGGCGCACCATAATATTCCGGGGCGAACCGCTGGGCGTCCGACACGCTGTCGGTCGAACGGGACCAGTTGCCGGTCAATCTGAACTTGCCGAGCGGCAACCAGGACAATCCCGCGTTCACGCCCTTGCCCTGGCCGGCGTCGGTCTGCCGCACATTGCCGCCGAGTGTCGCGGACAGGCTTCCCAGTGCGTGCGAGACAACTGAACCCTGCCCGGGCGAGGGCGTACGCCAGAGCGGGACCGACAGGGTGGCGCCCAGATTGACATTGTGGCCCGAGAATGCCTGCTCGGCCCCGCCGATCATGGTCGTCGTGCGCGATCGGGATGCCTGGGTGAACAGGTTCACGATTACCGGCCCGGCAGGCAATGTGAGCAGCTTTCGATTGGCCGAAAGAGTGCCGCCCAGCGACTGCTGACTGGAATCCGTGTCCGACAATCCCGATTGGCGGGTGGCGGAAACCTGTCCTGTCATCGACGCTTGCAAGGACCATCCCGCGAGCGAGCCGCTCAATCCCCCGATGATCGTCAGGTTGCGCGTGACATGGTGGCTGTCGACCGGCCCGCCATCGCTGCGGGAGGTCGAGCGTTCCGTCCGTATCTGACCCTGAAGGTTGAGGCTCGACGACCAGCGGCCCAAGTTGCGGGTCAGGGCCAGCGTGGCTCCGACCGTTTCGATCGACGGCCGCAGGCTGACCGTCGCATCGCCCGGATGATCCTTGACATAAGAAGGGCGCTCCTCGGCTAGGGTCAGGACTCGTTGATCACAGCCAGAAGATGACGGTTGCAGCGAGCGCGATGGCGGAGAGGAAGACGGTCGGGCACCGATCGTAGCGGGTGGCGACGCGGCGCCAGTCCTTCAGGCGTCCG
>NZ_JAVSCQ010000038.1:0-35317 GCF_040560405.1 Facivitalis istanbulensis | reverse complement strand
TCTTGGGAAAGAACGGCCGAAGCCGCTTCATCTGATCGTCCGTCAGCCAAAACAGGTCGCTCATATCGGTCTCCTTGCGGAGCCTGAATCAGATCACGGCGCTCACATCAATGGGTCCTGACCCTAGAACATTCGCCCTCTCTGCGACGTTCGACTTCTAGAACCGAGCGAGACCCGTGACGTCACGAACAATCCGCGTCTGGCGCTGGGCGCATGAATGGTCGAGCTTGATATGCACGGCCTTCATATTAATCGCGTGTGTCACGGGCCTACCTCTGATATTTCGCGACGAAATCCGGTCGTGGGGCCTCAACGAGGCAGTGGTAGAGGCAGGCACTGGCCATAACGTGGCGGCCAGCATCGACGCTATGGTCCGCCAAAGCTTGGCCGAACGTCCCAAGCTTAAATTGCTTTCCATCACAGAGGAGGAGGATGCGCCCGAGGTGCGGATCTTCATGGCTCCATCGTGGGAAGGGTTGGAGCGCAACCCACAATCTGGTCACTGGATTTTCTATAATCGCTACACGGGTGCGTTTCTCCGCCAACGCGGTGATAGAGCGGATAAGGAAACGCGTGAGCCTTTACTCCTGTCTATCGCGCTTGCGATCCATGCAAACCTGCTGGCTGGCGACAATGGCAAAATCTTCCAGGGTGTCATGGCGATTGTCTTCCTTGTCGCCATCATATCGGGAGTCGTTCTTTATGCACCCTTCATGCGGAAACATGCGTTCGGTGCAGTAAGAACCCGGCGAGGCGCTCGCTTGAAATGGCTCGATCTCCATAACCTTCTAGGAATTACGCTCCTTGCTTGGACAATCGTCGTCGGCGTGACCGGAGCCGTAAACGAGTTTGACGACATGATCGGAGCGTATTGGGAGCGCACTGAAGTTGCGCCTATTATCCAGGCATGGGCTCGTCACGGAGGTGCGCCGACGGCGGAGCCTGTGTCCATCGATCAAATGCTTGAAACGGTGGGAAGCCAACATCCCGGCATGAGGATCGGCGGCCTTTTTTCACCCACTCCCGATCAACCTCACCATTATTCAATCCAGTTGGTTGGGTCTAGCGCGTTCAGCAGTCACCTTGTCACGACCGTTTTAGTCGATGCCAGAAACGGCGAGGTTACAGGGGCGGTCCCGACGCCTTGGTATATGAACGCACTGAATCTGTCGGCGCCTCTCCATTACGGGGACTATGGCGGCCTGCCGCTCAAGATCATTTGGGCGCTGCTCGATCTCGTCACGATCATCGTGCTCGGGAGCGGCCTCTATCTCTGGCTCGCCAAGCGCCGGCCGACGCCCGCCCGCTCGGCGGACGAGGCCGCAGCCGACGTCCAGCCTGCCGGATTGCTGCAAGCCGCCGAATGAAGCAGCCTCGCTCCAGCTTCGCTCGACAATGGCGCTGGCCGATCGTCATCGCGGTGCTGACGGTATTTGGCCTGCTCTCGGCCCTGATCGGGCAAGGTGGCGTCTGGTGGTGGCTGTCCTGGGCCGCTCTTGCTGCACCGCTTCTTGTCGTCGCCCGCTACTGGCCGCTCCGGCAGCTTTTCGAACGAAAGACCCGCGCATGATTGCCCTTCGCGGCGCTCATTTGGAACGGCGCTTGTCTCCGCGCTGGCAGTGGTATCTTGCGGCACCTCGACCATACTGGTCGCCAAGCCGCCTCAGGGTTGAACCGGCGATGGAATTTTCCATGCTCTTGATGCTCGATCACAAGGCTCGAAACTCGCGTAATCCGGCTAGTGCGGCCTCTGAACCCATGCAGGATTCATTGGCTGACGCCGGAGAGGTGGGCCGGTGAACTTGCACGCTCCTCAAGCCGAACGTCCCCGCGACGACCGTGAAAATGAACGGCCCGTGCCGGCTCCGCCCGTCTTATCGGCGATGGAGCCGCCGCTGCTTTTGGAACGCCACGGCTATGCGCCATCGGGCAGCAACCGGATTTTCGGCCTCGTTGGGACTGGGCTGATTTATCTCGCGGCGATGGCGGGGTTCTTCCTCACCATCAATCACGTCACATCGGTCAAGGCCCCCTCCGCGCTCGTGGTGTTCGACGTGCATCCGCCTGCCTCGCCGCCCGAAACTCCGCCCAAGGAGAAGGACGCACCAAAGCCGGTCGAGAAGAAGGAGAAGCAGCCCGAACCGCGCGAGGTGCGACCAGTCGAGCCGACGAAGATTCCAATCTCGCCGGTCACGGTGCCGATCCCGGTTGCAGCGCCTAGCCCCGCCGATCCCGGCCCCAAGGAGCCGGAGACGGCCGCGCCCAGGACGCTGCCCGCGCCGCCCGCACCGCAAATGGCGAGCAATGCTCCCGATTCGTGGGAGGGGCGCGTATTGGCGCAGCTTGCGAAGAACCGCCGCTATCCGCGCAGCGCGCAGGCAAGCAAGCAGCAGGGCATCCCTTATGTGCGGATCGTCATGGACCGCGAAGGCAAGGTGCTGTCGGTGCGGCTCGAACGCTCCTGCGGCTTCCCCGAACTCGATCGTGAGGCGGTCGCCTTGCCCAAGCGATCGTCGCCGCTGCCCAAACCGCCCGACGACAAGCCCGGCGATCCGCTCGAACTGGTCGTCCCGGTCCAGTTTTTCCTCTCCGTGCGATGATGCGGCTCGCGCTCCGCAACCGCCCCGACCGCGAACGGCGCGTGTTGTCCCTGCTGCGCGGCGCTGCGCTGGATATGGTGCCACGGTCGCGACGGGACGGCGAGGCCGTGCCTCGCGCGGAGCATCTGCGCTGCTTCGCCCATCTGCGCCGCGTCGCCGGAGAGCATGGGCTTGCCATCCAGCCACCCGGACTGCCTTATGTTGGCAACGACGAATTGCGCCTGCTGTCATGGCTGGCCGAAGCGCAGCGCGTCACCGGCTTCGCGACCATGCCCAGGCAACCAGAGTTGCGCGCCGCACTCCTTCGCTGCGCCGGGCTGCTCGACGGCATGGGGATGCGTCTCGCGCCGCTGACACTCTACGGCGCGCGGCTGCGGATGCTGACGGGATAGGAGCCGGAACAGGAGGGAAGGATGCTCTATCGCACAGGAACCGTATTGGCTGTCGCTGCTGTCGCGGCGCTGTTGGTCGCGGGGTGCAGCGGCGATCAGAAGGCCGCGAGCAAGGCGAACTTCAAGGCCGCTCTGCAGGAGTGGTTCGACCGAAACCCGGTCTGCACGACATTGGCGGTGATGAGCGACATACCGATCGTCAGGGAAGCGCGCGACCGTTCCAGTGCGGCGGGGATCGACGCCGCCGTGTCGGCCGGGCTGCTCTCGGTCGAATCCTTCCGCGAGGTGCCGCCGTTCGGCAGGACGCCGGAGGACTATCGCCGCTACCGGCCGACCGACACCGGAAAGACCGCGATCCGCAAGGGTAGGATGGGTTCGGTGGACATATGCTTCGCCCGCCGCGAGATCGAAAGCATCGAGACGTTCACCGAACCCGCCGACATGGCCGGTATCCGTCTGTCCCGAGTGACCTACCGCTATGGCCTTGCCGATGTCGCTCCCTGGACGAACGACGCCGCGATCAAGGCCGCGCTGCCCGCCATCGGCCAGATCCTCGCCAGTCCCCCGAACAGGCGACCGATACGCTGGTGCTGACCAACGAGGGCTGGAAGCATCAGCGCGCCATGATGTGATTCCTTCTTGTCGGAAGGGGCGGTCGGCGCGGATCGCGGTTGCGCGCGCGCAAATTCGTCTGCGATCTCCGGCAATTAACCGCGTATCGCGGGAGACGGACGTTGCCCGATCCTGTCATCCTTCCATTGTGCCGATGCTTGTCGCCGCGACCGGCGGGGATTCGGCCGTGCAGGATGTCCCGGAACGCTTTGCGCCGGGATACCGCCAACAGGAGTGGAGCATGACAGGGACCAACCGGGCGGATGCCGTATCCGCGTGGCGCGACCGTGCGCGCTATGATCGCCTTCTGGATTTCGACAGGGCCACATGGGCATGGGAATGGCTGCGCCGCACCCTCGATCCCGAGCCGGGACTGCCGCGCCGCGCGTCATGGACGATGCTGCGCGCCCGCCCGCCGCTCTGCGTCCTCACCCTCGGGCGGCGCGCCTGCGGGTGCGTGCTGCCGCTCGGTCCCCTGAGCGGCCTCGCCGACTTCGCGGGGCATGTCTGCTGGTGCGCCGATCCCATCGGGCCGGTGCTGACCGTGGACGCGCGGTCCGCCCGGCGCGGCGCGGCCGATCTCTTCGATCTGCACGCCCTCCATCATCCCGCCATCGTCCTGCGACACCGCGAAGGCGGCGAGCATGTGCTGATCGCCGACGGGCCGCGCTGTATCCGCATCACCGTCCGCAAGGGCACGCTGCTCGCCGGGCCGGTCCAGCTCGACTATCATCTGTCGGGCGGCGGCCCGCTCGACACGAGGATATTGACCTTGCGGCGGCTGACCGCGCTGCGCCGTCTCGGCCGCTTTCCCCGCACGCTGTTCCCGCCCGAACGGCGGGCGCGGCGCTGGGCGATGGCCTTGCAGGCATGGGACGGGCGGCGGGCCGGGGCGAGCCACCGCGAAATCGCCTGCGTTCTTCACGGCGATGTCCTTGTGCGCGAGCAATGGCTTGGCAGGTCGGACCATCTGCGCACCCATATCAAGCGATTGCTGCGCACCGCCGATATGCTGATCGGTGGAGGATGGCGGCATCTGCTGCGATAGCAGGGGTAAAGGTCCGGCGTCTCGCCCGCCCGCGGGCGACCGCGCTCTACTCCGCTGGACGCCTGAGGGGCGTCAAGCTGCGCCGGGCCGCCGTTCCGGCGTCCTGGCCGAAGGTCACGATCGCATGACGCTTGCCGGGGGGCTGCGCCCCCGGTTGGCTGCCCGGCGCGCGTTCTGCGCGCCGGCGTCGTTCGTTGGCATCCCCTTGGGCGCGGAGGGTGGTCGGCGCGCCCTGCTAGGCCCGCAGCGCCGCGCGGCAAGCCTGCGCTTCGCTCAGGCTGCTCCACTTCGTTCCGCCCCTTTGGGTGCCGCCCGCCGCTCTTGCGGGCCTCTCCGGTCGCCCCTGCCGCCCCCCCCCACGCCCGGCGGGTTTGCGGTGGTTTTTGGTCGAGACAGGAGGCAAGCCATGCGTTCCACTTCCCGCCGCCGCACCAGCGGAGAGGCCAGCCAGTCAAGCCGCGAAGCCAGCGCGGCCCCCCGCACGAACCTTTATGACGAGGTGACGCGCAAGATCATTTCCGAACTGGAAGCCGGCCGCTTCCCTTGGGTCCAGCCTTGGGACGTCAGCGCCGCAGCCGGTCCCGGCCTGCCCCGCAATGCCCTGACCGGACGGCGCTATTCCGGCGTCAATATAATGTTGCTCTGGGGCGCGGCCATCGAGGGCGGCCACGCTTCGCAGCATTGGCTCACCTTCAAACAGGCCCTTGAGGCAGGGGGCAACGTCCGCAAGGGCGAGAAAGGGACCACCGTCGTCTATGCCGACCGCTTCATTCCCGAAGCAGAAAAGGCACGCGCCGTCGAGAGCGGCGAGGACGCCCGCGCCGTGCCGTTCCTCAAGAGATTCATGGTCTTTAACGTGGCGCAATGCGAGGGACTACGGCCCGGACTGGCGAGCGAACCCGCGCCCTTGCCGGAACGCGAGATCGTCCCCCATGCCGAAGCCCTGATCGCGGCGACCGGCGCGGATATTCGCATCGGCGGCGACAAGGCGTTCTACTCGCCGTCCGGCGATTATATTCAGGTGCCGCCGCAACCGGCCTTCCGCGACCAGATCAACTATTACCGGACGGTCTTTCACGAACTCTCGCACCACAGCGGAGCAGCGCACCGGCTGAACCGCGACCTTTCCGGCCGGTTCGGATCGAAGCCCTACGCCCGCGAGGAACTATGCGCGGAGATTTCCGCCGCCTTCATCTGCGCGGCCTTGGGCATCGTCCCCACCGTGCGCCATGCCGATTATGTCGGATCGTGGCTCGAGGTGTTGCGCGAGGATAATCGCGCGATCTTCCGCGCCGCCAGTCAGGCGAGCAAGGCGGCGGATTTCATTCTCGCCTTTGGCGAACTCGACGAAAGCAGGGAAGCGGCATGAGCTTGCCGCGCTTCGCAGAGATTCCGCGCAATCCGCGCGGATGAGCAGCGCCGCTCTTCCGGCGCATATCCCGGCCCGCCCGCCATCCTACCAAGACCAACGGACGGGCCGGTTCACCCCACGAAAGGATGAACCGTCATGCAACTCGCAAACATCGAAATAGGCAAGCTGTTCGTCAGCAAGACCAACATGCGCCACGCCGACAAGTCCCCGGACGTGTCGGATATCCTCCCCACCGTGAAGGCGCGGGGCGTCATCGTGCCGTTGATCGTGCGTCCCGGCGACGACGAGGGACGTCCCGACATGTTCGGCATCATCGCCGGAGCGCGTCGTTTCCATGCCGCGATCCTTGCCTCGCAGGAGAATGGCGAGGCCGAACCCCTGCCGTGCGCGATCATGGAACCGGGCGACGATGCCGCCGCGCTCGAAGCCTCGCTGATCGAGAATATCGCGCGTCTCGATCCCGACGAGGTATCGCAATGGGATTGCTTCACCCGGCTTGTCCAGAAGGAAGGCCGCAGCGTGGAGCAGATCGGCCAGACCTTCGGCCTCACCGATCTTTATGTGCGGCGCATCCTCGCGCTGGGCAATCTGCTGCCCCGCGTCCGCAGCCTCTACCGCGATGGCGAGATCAATGCGGCGAGCGTCCGCCATCTCACCCTTGCCACCAAGGCGCAGCAAAAGGCATGGCTGGCCCTGTTCGACAGCGATGATGACTATTGCCCGACCGGCCCGCAACTCAAATCATGGCTGTTCAGCGGCGTATCGATTTCCACCAGACATGCGCTGTTCCCGCTCGATAGCTACAAGGGCAGGATCGTCGCGGACCTGTTCGGGGACGATGGTGTCTTTGCCGATAGCGATCAGTTCTGGCGCGCGCAGAATGAAGCTATCGCGGCAAGGCGCGATGCCCTCATGTCCGATGGCTGGACCGATGTCGAAGTGATGGAGCCGGGGCAATATTTCCATAGCTGGGAATATGAGCGCATGCCCAGGGACAAGGGCGGCAAGGTCTTCATCAGCATCAGCCATCAGGGCGAGGTCGAACTGCATGAGGGCTATCTTTCGGCCAAGGACGCGAAGAAGGCGCGCGCCGCGACGGTGAAAGCCAGCACCAGCGAAGCCGACCGGCAGGCTGTGCGCGACCAGCGCAGCGAGACGACCAGCGCCCTGCAATCCTATATCGACCTCCACCGCCATGCCGCCACGCGGGCCATGCTGACCGATCATCCCGGCGTGACGCTGCGGCTCATGCTGGCCCATGCCATAGCCGGTTCACCGCTCTGGAATGTGCGGGTGGAAGACCAGCATGTCCGCAACGACGCCATTGCCGAAAGCGTCGAAACCAGCGCGACGGAAACCCTGTTCGACGGGCAGCGCCGCGCCGCTCTGGCCTTGCTCGGCTTCTCCCCCGATGAACCCAATGTAACGGGCGGCGGCGATGATCTGCCTGCGATCTTCGCCCGGCTGATCGGCCTTGGCGATCATGATGTGATGGCCATCCTTGCCGTGGTCATGGGCGAGACGATGCAGGCGGGCAGCGCCGTTGTCGAAGCCGTGGGAACCTATCTCAAGGTCGATATGGCGAGCCTCTGGACCCCGGACGACGCGCTGTTCGACCTCATCCGCGACCGGCAAGTCGCGAACGCCATGTTGCGCGAAGTCGCGGGCAAGAAGGTTGCCGATGGCAATATCACCGAGAAGGTGAAAACGCAGAAAGCAATCATCCTTGATTGTCTCAACGGAGAGAACCAGCGCCAGAAGGTCGAAAACTGGGTTCCGAAATGGCTGCGGTTTCCGGCGACCAGTTACACGGCGCGGCCATTCTCCACACTGGCGAAATGGAAGCAGGTCGAACGGCATATCAAGGGTCTGCCGATAGTGCCGCCAGTCGATATCACGCCCGTCGATCCCTATAGCATCGCGGCGGAATAGCTGTTCAGGGGGCGGTGTATGCCGCCTCTTGTCCACTCGCCTCTAATAAAATCATTGCCGCCCGCGCGTCCATGGGACATGCGTGGGCGGCTGCTTCATTTGCGGCATTCCGTCTTTGCTCTATACTGTATAGGCAGTCATTCCGGCATCCCGCCTGCCAATCCTGAAGGACGTTCCCCTTATGGCTGACGCTGACGACGCGCGACAGGACCTGACCGTCCTGACGGTTGATCTTCTTTCCGCTTTCGTTTCGAACAACAATGTCCGCAGCGAAGACCTGCCCGGCCTGATCGCCTCGACCCATTCGGCGCTGGCCGCGCTCGATGCGCCAGTCGCGCCAGAACCCGAAGCCGAAGTCGAAACGCATGTGCCCGCTGTCGGCGTGCGCAAGTCGCTGGCGGATCGCGATTACATCCTGTCGCTGATCGACGGCAAACCCTATCGTAGCCTCAAGCGGCATCTGGCCTCGCATGGCCTGACGCCCGCGACCTATCGCGAACGCTACAAGCTGCCCGCCAGCTATCCGATGGTCGCGCCCGGCTATTCGGAAAAGCGCCGCGAGGTCGCGAGGCAGCTTGGGCTTGGCCGCAAGCCGCGCGCGGCCGAACCGCAGCCTGCCGCGCCGCCACCAGTCGAGACGGTGACGCCCACGGCACCGGCTAAAGCCGCCAGCAAGGCAGCGGCCAAAACGTCCGAGAATGTCGTCACCAAACCCGCCCGCAAGCCTCGCGCCGCCAAGGCCGTTGTCGCGGAAACGGCGGCAGCCCCTGCCAAGCCCAAAACGGCGCGCAAGCCGCGCGCCAAGCTGGGTATCGTTACCGAATAGTCGCTCTGGATGGGCTGCGATGGCGTTCAGACGTCATCGCTGCCGACCGGGCCACCTTCGCTTTCCATCCGGTTGATCGCCCGCGCATCTTTCGCGGTGAACTTGAGCCGTACCCCGATGCCGCCCGCTTCCTCTTCGGGCAGGAAGACGGCACCGCCTTCTTCCAACGTATGACGCAGCCGTGCCCTGGCATCGTCTTCCAGAGCGGCGCGGCCAGCTTCGAAATCGGCCAGCGCGGCTTCGTCGAGCGCGGCGAGACGGGCGACATGATCGCGCGGCCACTGCACCAGTGCCCGCGCGGCGCGGGCCAATGATCCTGTAATGGGCAAGCCCTATCTCCTTCGCTTTCAGCTTCGGGAGTCACGATAGCGCGGAGGGTGCGCGGATCGAGCAGCATCTTACGCGCATCGCCGGACGGGCCAGCGCAACGCACCGGGCGCGGTGGTCAGCATCCCTGTTTTCGCGTTGCCGAAGCACCGACCCCGGCTGTTGCTGCTGGACCTATGGGCGGCCCCGGCCGCCCGCAACCGGGCTTGCCACGGCTATTTTCCCCGCCGCGTGAACGCGGCTCCTCGCGCCCGCTTCGCTTCAAAATAGCCGCGCATCCCGGTCCTTCGCTCACGCTCCGGCCCTTCGGGTGCGGGCGTCCCGGTCAGCCCATTTCCGGTCCGCATCGTCGGGGATCGGCTCCGGCGAACAAGCGAAAGGAAGTTCCCATGTCCACTCTCGGTATCGTCTCGCGCAACCCCGACACCAACGAAATGCGCGGCAGCATCGGTCTGCTCGGTCGCCGCAATCCGCTCGGTATCGAGATCGTGCCCAACACTGAAAAGCGGGCGGAAAAGCAGCCCGACTTCCGCATCTGGAGCGGCCCGAACGACATCGGCGGCGGCTGGATCAGGAAGAACCGCGAGACCGGCAAGCCCTATATCTCGCTGCGCATCTTCCATCCGCAGATCGCGCCCTGGCCGATCTTTGCCAATCTCGGCCGCGCCGCCGGACAGGATGATGACGACGTCCTCGCGCTGATCGTCAACGAAGCCGCCTGACGGTCCTTCTAGCCCCCGCGTCCGGTCCGGCGCGGGGGCTTTTCCGTGCGGATGGCGCGCCGTGGGTCGAAGAAAGACCAGCATGTCTTCGACCCTGCCGGGGCCGCAAATCCTCCCGCACAGTCCCGGCATGTCACGGATGGTCCCCGCATCGTCCGGGCACAGCCGGAGGATCATGCACATGGACGACGACGAGAACGCCCGCGCCAGCAAGGCGAGGAAGGGCAGCCCGTTCCTGACCGCCAAGCAGGCCGCCTATTTCCTTGGCTTGCAGGTCAAGACCCTGACCAACATGCGCTGGAAAGGCAAGGGTCCGCTCTACCGCCAGCATGGCGGACAGGTCCGCTATCATATCGCCGACCTCGAAATATGGTCCCGCGAAAACCGGCAGAACGGACGAAAGGGGAAGCGCGATGCGTAAGCCCCTGTCCCGGCATCCGGCCAAACCCAAGCCCGCGCCCTTGCTCGAATGGCACCCGCCGCTGGCCCGTCAGCTTCGCGCGCGGCGTCGTCCGCTCATCATCGCGGGCGGCATCGGCCTTGCTCTGCTTGGGGCTACCGCCGCTCTCGATTTCGCGGGTCCGCCCGCGCCGCGCCTCATATGGAACGCATCCGCCAGCGCTCCCATCGGCCTCTGGCGCATCCATCCCGGCATGGCTGTTCGCACCGGAGACATGGTGCTGGCGACGACGCCCGACGCCGTGCGCCAGCTCGCCGCGCAGCGTCATTATCTGCCCGCCAATGTCCCGCTGCTCAAACGTATCGCCGCGCGCGATGGCGATGAGGTTTGCGCTCTGGGATATGAGATTTTCATCAACGGGCGCTGGATTGCGGAACGTCTGGACGCCGACCGGCATGGCCGCCCGCTGCCGTGGTGGAACGGCTGCGAACATCTGCGCGATGGCCGCGTGTTCCTGCTGATGGACACCGCCGAGTCCTTCGACGGACGTTATTTCGGGCCGATCAGCGAAACCGCGATCATCGGGAAGGCGGTGCCGATATGGCTACGCTGACCCGTATCGCCGCGCCCTTGGCAGCGGCCTCGCTGGCGCTCGCCCTGCCGATGGCCGCGTCCGCACAGGATGCTTCGCAGGCAGCGCAGACCGTTTTGCGCGCGTCGCCAGCGGTCGAGCGATGGTGGCCTTATATTGCCGAAGCGTCGCAGCGTTTCGGTATCCCGCAAGCATGGATTGCCGCCGTCATGCAGGCTGAAAGCGCGGGGCAAACGCACCGCAATGGCCGCCCGATCACATCCCACGCGGGCGCGATGGGGCTGATGCAGGTCATGCCCGGCACATGGGCGGCCATGCGGCGGCGGCACGGCCTTGGTCCCGATCCGCACAACCCCCGCGACAATATATTGGCGGGCGCGGCCTATCTTCGGGAGATGCATGACCAGTTCGGCTATCCCGGATTGTTCGCCGCCTATAATGCCGGACCCGCTCGCTATGCCGAGCATTTGCGGACCGGCAGACCGCTTCCGGGTGAGACGCGCGACTATATCGCGCAGCTTGCGCGCGCGCCCGCAGCGCCGTCCATGCCGCCCGCGATGCTCTCGGGAACGCGGCTGTTCTTCCCGCTTGGCGGCACAGAAAAACCCTCGCGGGCGGCCTCCGTTCAGGCCGATTCCGCACCCGAACCGCCCGCGTCCGGCGCGCTGTTCGTCCCCCTGAACGTCCCGCCCGGAGGCAAGCCGTGACGGGCGTTGCGCGTGGGGAGAGGGAATTATCCGCTCAGACATGCCCAGTATCCGGCATGGACCGGATCGCCTCAAGGACGACGCCGGACACGATTTTTTTCGGCTTGGCCAGGTCGGTTCTTCTCCTGCCTGGCCATTGCGACGCCGAAAAAAATCGCGCCCGGCATCGCCGCTGGCGCGGCCGCTTCGCGGTCCTTGACCCGGCCCGGTCCATACCGGGCGCACCCTCCTGTCTTTCAGGATCAGGAGGAAATCATGGCTTTGGAACAGCATATCGAGGAACTGCGCGCCGAGCTTCGCAGCATCGCCGACAAGGACGAATTGCGGCAGATCGAGGCCGAACTGGAAGCCGCGCTGGAGGAACTGGACCGGCGCTGGCGGGAGGACGGCTGACAGGCCACACAGAAGGCGGGAGCGGCGCGGCAGGCGCGTTGCTCCTGCTTTCGTGCTGCTCGCAAATGGCGGATTTGCAGGGGTTTGAGGCATTTGAAGCGGGTAGGTCGCGGAGTGCAAGATTAAAGCTCGATCCCGCAAGCGGGATCAAGTCATTGTCTGCACATCATTATTTCACGAGACAGGGTTTGCGGCCTGTGAGACAGGCTATTGCCAAGTCCTTGATAATATTGGCGCGCCCGCGAGACTCGTTGATCCGGCCATTATCTTCGGATCAGCCTCGCCAATTCCCAGCGGATTTGCAAGGCGACGAGGCGCGGCCATGAGCAACGACGACGATTTCACCCCCGATCTCGGCAAGCCGCGCGCGGGCGGAAGCCGGATGCGCCGCACCTATCTTCAGCGCGTGCTTCAGGCGCGCACACTGGCGGGCGGCGCAAGGCGCACTGGACGGGCTTTCACCGGGAGCCGGATCGGGCGCGGACGGGTGGCGGGACGGCAGCTTGCCAGCCGCGACCGCTTCTCCGCCCATCGCCAGCGCCGCGTCATGGTCAAATACCGGATCGCGAAGTTCAACAAGACGAACAGTATGGGCGCGGCCCGCGCGCACCTGCGCTATATCCAGCGCGACGGCGTGACCCGTGAGGGCGAACCGGGGCGACTCTATTCTGACGAGCAGGACGGGGCAGACGGCAAGGCATTTCTCGAACGGTGCGACGGCGACCGTCACCAGTTCCGCTTCATTGTCTCGCCGGAGGACGGCCAGCATTACGACGACCTCAAATCCCTGACCCGCCGTCTGATGACGCAGATGGAAGAGGATTTGGGGACGAAGCTGGATTGGGTCGCCGTCGATCATTTCAACACCGGCCATCCCCACACGCATATCGTGGTGCGCGGGAAGGACGAGCGCGGGCGGGATCTAGGGTCAGGACTCGTTGATCACAGCCAGAAGATGACGGTGGCGGCGAGTGCGATGGCGGAGAAGAATGCGGTGGGGCATCGGTCGTAGCGGGTGGCGACGCGGCGCCAGTCTTTCAGGCGGCCGAACATGATCTCGATGCGGCTGCGACGCCGATAGCGGCGTTTGTCGTATCTGATTGGTTCGTTGCGGGATTTGCGACCTGGGATGCAGGGCTGGATGCCCCTGGCCTGGAGAGCGTCCCGGAACCAGTCGGCGTCGTAGCCGCGGTCGCTGAGCAGCCACTGCGCGTTCGGCAGGTCGTCGAGCAGCGCTGCCGCGCCGGTATAGTCGCTGACCTGACCAGCGGTCATGAAGAAGCTCAACGGGCCCTCGTTCGCGTCGACGATGGCATGGAGCTTGGTGTTCATGCCGTCCCCGCCAGATGATCGTCGGCAGCGGCCTTGCTGCGGTGATAGGCGCTGGCGGCAGCGGTTGCCGCGCCCAGTGCGGAAATCTGGATCACGCGGCTGACTCCGGCGGCGCGGCAGGCGTCGAACAACGCGATCGGCCCGTCGGAATGGACGTTCGAATAGCCCCGATCGTCACCGAACAGCCCGGCGCAGTTCACCACCGCATCGACGCCCGCCAACCGCTCGTACCAGTCCTCCGCACGGTCGGCGGCAAGGTCACAGCGGATCGCCACTGCGCCCGGCGGGTACCGCCTCAAGTGATCCGGCGCGCGACCGGCGGCGGTGACACAGACGCCCTCCGCCACCAGCCGGGCGGCAAGGTGCCGCCCGATAAAGCCGCTCGCGCCCATGATCAGGACATGCATGAACTCTCGCTCCCGTCAGGCGTCGGCGCGGGGGCTGCGGCTCCACACCGCCATGGCCATGCCGGCCAGCGCCATCAGGATGCCGAGCAGCGCGCTCGTCATCGTACCCTGCACCAGCTGTGTCGGCTCGGTGGCGACGCCGCGCCAGGACACGAACAGCATCGGCGTCACAACCATCATCACGGTCGACCACACCGTCCAGAAGCGTGACCGCTCCTCGGTTCCGCAGAGCTCGGCAAGCAGGATCGCCAGCGGGCGCCAGAGCACGACGGCGGCGAGCAACGAGATAAGCGCGGTCAGCGCATAGGTCAGCAGCAGAGCTGCGATCGGCAGCAACATGGTTCGGTCTCCCTTCAAGTGCCTGGCGACGATCGCCCGGCTCGGGAAAGGCACAGCGAATGGCATGCCAATTGCCACGATCGACGGAAATCCGTGCTTTTCCGCCTGTCGGAATGGCCTGTGATGTTTACACCGTGAACGGAAGATGCTGCGATGCTGTCAACGATGGATATAGCTGTTGGCCTCTTCGCCTATATTGGTGCGCTCTCGCTGACCGCGATCGCCAGCGTATTATTGGCGCTGTTCGTTGTGCTCCGTGCCAGGGCCGTGCCGGGATCGACGCTGCTGGCGGTGTTCCTGCTGGGTGTCGCCCTGTGGAGCGTCGCGCAGGTCCTGCCCGCCATTCTCGGCCCGGCCGCCCGGCCGGTGACGACCACGCTGATCGCATTGTCACCGCTGCCGGCTGCGGGGTTCATCCATCTGGCCTTCGCCTTCGCGCTATGCGCCGCGTTACGGCCCGTCGCCATCGCGGCCTATGCGACCGCAGCCTTTATGACGCTGATCGGGCTCATCTTCGGCGTCGGCAAGGTTGTCCCTTGGCATGACTTTCCGGGCATGTTTGTGCCCTCGACGATCGGCTGGTGCGTGCTGGCGGTCGCGGCCATACTGTCTATCGCCGGGCATCTGCGGCTGGCGCAGACCTGGCGCGAGCAGGACGGCCAGCACCGCAGGCAGGCGGGCGCTGTGTTCGTCTCCAGCCTGATCGGGCTCGTCGCGCTGACCGGCTTCGCCTTTCCGGCCCTGGGGATCGATGCCTATCCCTGGCCGGTCCTGCTGCTGCCCTTCTACTCGGTCGCGCTGGTCTATGGCATCGTGCGGCACCGTTTCATGGCCGCGGATGTGTGGGCGCGCCGAGGGCTGGTATGGCTGTTGCTCGTCGCGGGCGCGGACGCGGCGAGCGCGCTGATCGCCTCGCTGCCGCTGGCACTGGCGGGGCGTCCGGCGGGGCTGTTCGCGACCTGGGCGGCGCTGGCGGCGACGCTGGCGCTGGGGCTGGCGATCCTCGCTCCGCTCAAGCGACTGGCCAACCGGATCGTCTTTCCCGGCGGGCGGATCAGCGAGGCGGACTTGGCCGCATGGCGCGACCAGCTCGCGACAGCGGCCGACGAAGCGGCGTTGGGCGACGTAGCCCGTGCGCTGCTCCGGCAGCGGCTGAGTCTGCCGGTCGATGCTCCGACGCTGACCGTCGAGGGCGAAGTGGCGACCTTGACCGGATGGGACGATGCGCCGATCGCCACGCGGCATATCGCCGAACGCTTCGCCGGACTGGTGACGGAGAGCGCCCGCCGCCTCGCCGTCGCACGCCGGTTGGTTGAGGCGGAGCGGGAGGCGCGGCTGGCAGAACTCGGTGCGCTGGCGGCGACCGTCGCGCACGACCTGCGCAATCCGCTCGGCATCATCCAGATGGCCGCTACCGGCGCGCCGCCCGAGACCCGCACCGAGATCGGCGAGCAGGTGGCACGGATGAACCATCTCGTCACCGACATCCTCGATTATGCTCGTGCCTGGACGATCGTGCCGCAGCCGTTAATCGTGACGGACCTCGTCGCGTTCCTGGGCGTGGAGGCCCACGTCCCGGACAGCCTGATGGTGACGGCGGATCACCACGCGCTGCTGCGCGCACTCACCAACCTCGTCGACAACGCCCGCGAGCTCGGTACCCGCGTCGCGCTCGTCGCGAAGGTCGGGCCGCCGGTCACCATCGACATCTGCGACGACGGTCCCGGTATCGCGCCCGAAATCTCGGACAGCCTGTTCCGCCCCTTTGTCTCCCGCCGCCCCGGCGGCACCGGCCTCGGCCTCGCCATCGTCCGGCATATCATGGAGGCGCATGGCGGGACCGTCACGCTTGCCGAGCGGCCCGGCTGGTCGACCTGTTTCCGCCTTACCTTCGGAGCATCCCGATGATCCTGCTCGCCGATGACGAACCCGCCTTCCAGCGGCTGACCGGTGCATGGCTGCGTGGCCTTGGCCATGACGTGGAGGTCGTGGGCGATGGCGCCGCGGCAGTGGCGGCGTTCAGGGCCAAAACCGCCGACCTCGTCCTGCTCGACCTCGCCATGCCGCCGCATCATGATCCCGAAGCGGGCCTTGAACTGATCCCTTCCTTCGCGCCGGCCGCAGTGGTGGTGATGACCGGCCATGCCGATCATGCGCTGGCACTGAAGGCGGTCGA
The DNA here is from genome assembly GCF_040560405.1 of Facivitalis istanbulensis. Taxonomy (NCBI): domain Bacteria; kingdom Pseudomonadati; phylum Pseudomonadota; class Alphaproteobacteria; order Sphingomonadales; family Sphingomonadaceae; genus Facivitalis; species Facivitalis istanbulensis. The sequence goes on along the minus strand of NZ_JAVSCQ010000038.1, from coordinate 19,140 downwards.
GGCGGGGGCGTGGGACTTTCTAGCCAAGCCGGTCGATCCCGACATGCTGCGCATCGTCGTCGCCCGCGCGCTGGAGCGGGCGCGGCTCGCGCGCGAGGTCGCCAGTCTGCAGGCACAGGCCGGGACCGACGGGGACATGGGCCTTGTCGGCACCTCGCCCGCGATGGCGGGGTTGCGCGACCTGATCCGCCGCGTGGCGCCGACCCGCCTCCCAGCGCTGGTGCTGGGGCCGAGCGGCACGGGCAAGGAACTGGTCGCGCGCGCGATTCATGTGGCGTCGCCCCGCGCCGCGCGGCCGCTGGTGACGATCCATTGCGGGGCGGTTCCGGCCGAGTTACTGGAAAGCGAGCTGTTCGGGCATCTGAAGGGCAGCTTCACCGGCGCCACCGCGGACCGGCCCGGCCTGATCGAGACGGCGCATGGCGGCACGCTGTTCCTAGACGAGATCGGCGAGATGCCCGCCGCGATGCAGGTCAAGCTGCTGCGCTTCCTCAACGACGGCAGCTATCAGCCGGTCGGTGCCCGCGCTCCGCGCAAGGCCGATGTCCGCATCGTGGCGGCCACGCATCGCGACCTCGCCGCCGCCGTGGCGGAGGGCAGCTTCCGCGAAGACCTGTTCTATCGGCTGAAGGGCGTCGTGCTGCGCACGCCGTCGCTGGCCGAGCGGGTGACCGATGTGCCGCTGCTCGCCAGATTGTTCCTGCGGCGGGTGGCCGAAGGTCGGGCCAACTTCTCGCCGGACGCGCTGAATTGGTTGGCGGGCCGGGGATGGCGAGGCAACGTCCGCGAATTGCGCGCCGCCGTCGAATGCGCCGCGGCACTGGCGATCCCGGGCGCGGCGGGCACCATCGTCACGGCCGCCGACCTCGCCTTCGCGGTCGGCGACGCTCCGTTGCCGGTGGAGAGCGTCGCCACCATCGCCCCCCAAAGTCTCGAAGAGGAAGTGGCCGCGCTGGAACATCGCCGCATCGTCGAGGCGCTCCAGCGCACCGGGCATAACCACACCCATACGGCGCGCGAACTGGGCCTGTCGCGCGTCGGCCTGCTCAAGAAGATGGATCGGATGGGGCTGCGCTGATTTCCGTCCCGTAACCGCGCCTGTCAGCCTCGCGCCCTACGGCCCGCCGACTGACGCGTCGGGCGCGCACAGCGCAGATGCTTCGGAAGGAGGTTGATGGTTTCGGGCGACGGCAGATGGCCGGTGACGATGGGCAGGCGGTCCACGACATCCGCCAGGATCTCCAGCCGCGTCGCTCCCGCATAGCGAACGGCATTTTCGCCGCCGATCTGCTGCCCGAGGAGGTCAGCCCGCGTCTCTTCGAAGGTCTGCAACGCCTTCAGCTCGGTGCTGACCATGTGTCGACCGCTATGCACCGCCTGGCCCGGCTTGATGAGCGTCAATAGCGGCTTGATCTTCAGCCAGATGCTGTTGAAGAACACATCGCCCAACGTTCGCCCCCCCTTGCCGGGCACGATTTCCGGAAAGAGATATTCTTCGCCCGCCGCCCGCATCGCGGCGACGTAGTCCAGCAGGCCGAGCCGGCGAAGTTCCGCGCAGATGGGAACCTTTCGCGTACTCTTGGCCATTTTGACGCGTCCGGCGCGGGTGTTGCGGATATCGAAATATGGGACGCCATCTTCCTCTCCGATGTCCTCGACTAGCAGCTTGCATGCTTCCTCACGCCTCATACCCGAGTACCAGACGATAGGCATGATCCAATAAGCCGCATCATGCCAAATCCGGCCGTCACTTCCCTTAGTGAACCGGTCGTCCAGCGTTGGGCTGCCGGTCCAGATTCCGAGTGCGAACAGCTCTTGCCCCTGCTGGATGGTGTAGGGATCACGCTCGTTAGCGTCCGCGGTCGTGGTGTAATTTCCCGGTGTAGATGATGGTGTATGCCGGGATGGGGCCGAGGCCCCACCCCGGCGTCGGCGTCACGGTGGCCACCGGGCTCATCGGATATGGTGGAGTTTGCAGACTTCAACCTGACCCGAGGAATTCCCGATGACCGACGACAGACTACCGCTTGCCGAACTGATGGCGAAGACCGGAGACGGCGATTTCCTGCGCAGCGTTGCCGAGAGCGTGCTGCAGATCATCATGGAGGCCGATGTCGACGGCCTGATCGGCGCCGGCCGGCATGAACGATCCGGCGAGCGCAGTACGTGGCGCAACGGCTATCGCGACCGGGCGCTCGACACCCGGCTGGGTACGCTCAACCTGAAGATCCCCAAGCTGCGGACCGGCGCGTACTTCCCCGGCTTTCTCGAACCCCGCAAGACCGTCGAAAAGGCGCTGGTCAGCGTCATCCAGGAAGCCTGGATCGCCGGCGTCAGCACGCGCCGCGTCGACGATCTGGTGCAGGCGATGGGAATGTCGGGCATCTCGAAGTCGAGCGTGTCCAAGCTGTGCAAGGACATCGACGAACGCGTGAACGCCTTCCTGAAGCGCCCGCTCGCTGGCGAGTGGCCGTACCTCTGGCTGGCGCGAACGTGGCGGAGATTGCCCGGTGTGCTGATCTTCGGCCGAACCAGATTTACAGGTGGCGGCGACAGATGGAGCAGGCAGCGCAGGGCTTTGCCGAGGTGCAGGTGCAAGCTGATCCCGTGCCGGTGACCGGATCGGCGATCACCGTCGAGTTCGAGCGGGCGATCGTGCGCATTCCCGCCGGCGCCTCGCCCGGACTGGTGTCGGCGGTGTTGCGGTCGGTCAAGCCGTGATCCCCGTTCCCTCCGGCGTTCGGATATGGATAGCAACGGGGCACACGGACATGCGGCGCGGCATGCGCAGCTTGGCCCTGCAGGTACAGCAGAGTTTCGGGCGTGATCCCTTCGCCGGAGATCTCTACATTTTCAGAGGACGCCGCGGCGACCTCTGCAAGATCATCTGGCATGACGGCGTGGGCATGTCGCTTTATGCCAACCGCCTCGAGCGCGGGAAGTACATCTGGCCCTTCGCGGTGGACGGCGTGATCGCCATTTCCCCCTCGCAGATGGCCTGCATGCTGGAGGCCATCGACTGGCGTAATCCGCAGGCCACTTGGCGTCCGACATTGGCCGGATAAAAGCCCCGGCATGACCTAAGAAGCTAGGGATTCCAGTGCTTTTCGGCTATGTCTTCAGCTATGGGGAACGAGGCGCAAGCAGAGATCGACAGCCTTTGCGAGCGGCTTGCCGCTGCCGAGGCTGTCGCCGCTGAAGTCGCCCGCATCAAGGCGATCAACCGCCGGCCCCCTTCCACGTCACGCCTCGTGGGCTCTTCGGCCCCAGCTTCCTGGCGATGCTGCTGTTCGAGAAGTTCGGCGCGCATCAACCGCTCAACCGCCAGCGTGATCGCTATGCTCGGGAAGGCGTGGATCTGAGCCTTTCGACCCTGACCGATCAGGTCGGCGCCTGCACTGCCGCGCTGATGCCGCTTTACCTGCTGATCGAGGCGCATGTCCTGGCCGCCGAGCGGCTGCATGGCGACGATACGACAGTGCCGGTGCTGGCCAGGACCAAGACCGATACGGGCCGGATCTGGACCTATGTCCGGGACGACCGGCCTTTCGGTGGGCCCGCGCCGCCTGCGGCGATCTTCCATTATTCCCACGACCGGCGGGGCGAGCATCCCGTGAGCCATCTTCGTAGTTGGAGAGGTATCCTTCAGGCTGACGCCTATGCCGGCTATAATGCGCTGTTCCATGGCGATCGCCTGCCGGCGCCGCTCAGCCGTGCCCTGTGCTGGAGCCACGCGCGCCGCTATTTCTTCGAACTGGCCGATGTCGCCGCGCAGCTCAAGAAGCGCCGCAAAAAGGCCGCCGTCATCTCGCCGCTGGCGGTAGAGGCGGTCCGTCGTATCGACGCGATCTTCGACATTGAGCGCACCATCAACGGCAGACCGGCCCAGGAGCGTCTTGCCTTCCGTCGGGAACTCAGCGCACCGCTGGTCGCCGATCTGGAAGAATGGATGCGCGACAGTCGGTCTAAGCTATCGAAGAACAGCGATGTGGCCGAAGCCATGGATTATATGCTCAAGGCATGGCCGGCCTTCGCCGCGTTCCTCGACGACGGCCGCATATGCCTCTCCAACAACGCGGCGGAACGCGCGCTGAGGGGTATAGCCTTGGGCAGAAAATCCTGGCTCTTCGCTGGTTCAGATCGCGGCGGTCAACGCACGGCCTTCATGCTGAGCCTCATCGGCACCGCGACGCTCAACGACATCGTTCCGCAGGCCTGGCTTGCCGACGTTCTCGCGCAGATCGCCGACATCCCCCAGAACCGTCTTCACGAACTGCTGCCCTGCAATTGGTGCGCGCCCGAGGATCAACGCGAAGCCGCCTGATCCGCGGCCCTCACCGAATGCCTACGGTTCGCGTACCTGGCCGCGACCCGCTTCCCCCTGCCGCAGTCCTGGGTCACCGGTCGGCCTCCGTCACCAGTTGCGGCGATAGCCCAGCGTGAGCGTGGCACCGTTGGCGGGCACGCGACTGCTGTTCAGATTGCTGCGCAGAAGCTGGCTGTAGACCGGGAAATACTGGGTATCGAACAGATTCTCGATCCCGGCGGTGATCGTGTCCCGGTCGGTCGGACGATAGCGGCCGGTAATGTCGAAGACCGCATATTGCCGGACGTCGCGGCGGCCAAAGCTCTGTACGCCGTTCAGGCGATAGTCGCGGTCGCCCGAGAGGAGCCCCTGGAAACGAATGTCCAGCCGATCGGCCGGCGATATCTCGACATAGGCGGTGATCTTGAGCGGTGGCACGCGATAGCCGGTCATCGGACGCGACGCCGCGGCATTGGCGGGTCGTTCCCGCCCGGTGATCCAGGTGGTCGTAGCACCGGCGCGGACGCGGTCTTCGGCATTCCCGACATTGAGCGATCCTTCGATGCCATGGATCCGCTCCGCCGTCCGCACCAGGATCAGGCCGTTGTTGAGGCTTTGGACGTCCCCCAGTTCGGAGGTTGTACGAAACGCCGACAACGTGGCCCGCGCCGCGCCGAACCGGCCGCGCCAGCCAAGCTCGAAACTGTCGATCCGCACCGGACGAAGATCGGAGTTGCCGCTGTTGAAGCCGATATTCGCATTGCGCAACTGAACCCCGATGTCGGGCAGCTGGAACCCCTGGGAGAAGGTGGCGAACACATCATGGCCTGTGACCGGCGTCACCGTCGCGCTGCCATTGAAGGTCCAGGCGCCATAGGCGATGGTGCCGCCCGGGATCGTGCCCGGCCGGGCCGCGCGAAGCTGGGACAGCGGCACGAAGTCGTCGAAACGGGCGCGGGCGCGGTCATAGCGCGCGCCGCCCTCGATCGCGAGCCAGTCGGCGAAGCGGTGCTGCGCCTGGACGAAGCCGCCATAGCTCAGCGTCGTCAGTTCGGGCATGTAGATCAGCGTCGTGGTTCGGTTGAACACAAGGCCACGGCTCTGGTCATAGGCCACGGGGTCGAACACATCGAGCGGCATGTCGCTCTTCTCGCGGTTGATGTCCCCGCCCCAGGTGATCGAGGTGCGAGCGGCCAGCGGCGTTTCGATCGTGAGCCGCCCCCCGAAAACCTGGCTGTTCTGCGTTGCTTGATCGACGTTGCGGCCACGCGTGGCGATGCCGCGCGCGTCGAACGGCGTGTAGCGGGAGAAGAAGTCCCGATAATAGCCCAGCATGGTCAGCCGGCTGCCCAGCACGTCGCGCACGGCAAGATTGGCGGTCAGGACGGTGTTGCGAATCTGATTCTGGTCCGCGAGCCGGATGCCGCGCAGCGGGCGGGCCGAAGCGCTACCCGCGGGCAGGCGATCGACCGCGGGATCGGATACGAAGTCGGTGTGCTGATCCGCCCGATAGTGGCTCGCCGAGATCTGGGCATAGACGTCGCCCAGGCTCAGCCCGAGCTTGCCGCCGATATTCCAGACATTGCTGTCGAACAAATCGCCCTGGCTCGGTTCCGGGGCCCGCCGATGGCCGTGGCCATCAAAGCCGGCGCCGATCCGCTGGTAGCCGCCATTGACGATGAAATCCAACCCGCCCGCAGAGCCCGAGACGAATTGCTGCACCCGTGCCCCGAGGCTGTCCGTCGACAGGTTCGACAACGATCCGGTGCCCGCCAGGATCGTCTCCAGTCGCAGCGGGCCGCCAGCGGGCCGGGTGTTGATCGCGATGATGCCGCCGGTCGCGCCGCTGCCGTACATCGCGCTGCTGCCGCGCAGCACCTCGACCTGTGCGATATTGGACGGCTCGAGGCTGATGAGGTTGCGGGCGCTGTCCCGATTGGTGTTGTAGGGGACGCCATCGACCAGGATCAACGCGCCTCGACCGCGCAGCGTCTGACCGAAATCGGTGATCGTCCGGCTTGAATCGGCCAGCCCGGGGACGGTCTTGGCGAGGATGGTGGACAGCGTGTCCGACGCCGTACGGGCGAGTTCGATCTGCGCCTGGTCGATCGTCGTTACCTGATGGCCCGATGCGACGATCTTGCTCCGTGTCCGATCCGCCGTCACCACGATGTCGGCGGCGCTGGCGTCATCCTGCGCCGGATCGATCGTCTGCGACCGCGCCGCGGTTGCGCCCAGCAGCGCAGCCGCCATCGTCATACACACCAACCGCATCCCCAACCCCCCTTATCGATATCGCGTCGCACTATCTTGGAAGTTGATATGTGTCAAAGCAGGGGTGTGGAAAGGGCATCGCCCTAGACGGTGGAAACCTTGTTCGGCCGGGCGCGGACTCCTTCCTTGGTAACATACCTTCTATGCGGGCGCGGACTTGCTGACGGCGATGCTGCGATGTGCGCTCAATCGCGGAGCCATCCCGGCACAGCAGGATGTCGATACGTCGGGACCCGCAGCACACGGGTGGCAGCCAACTCCTTGGTCCGGATCTTGAGATCGGCCTGATCGAGGCAGCGGAAATGCCAACGCTGGGTCGATCGATCGGAAACGCGCCGTTGGCTCGGCATGCCCGGCCCTGGCTGTTCGCCTGCCAACAGCCGACGATCTCCCGTGCTCGGCCAGCGCCCTATATTTTGGGGGATGCGATCCTGCGGCATTTCCTTGTCCAGATCAAATTGTCCATCAGCCGCTCAGGGCGGGCATTCTCCGCCTCCATTACCTTCAGTCGTTTCATCTCTGACGGCATCAAGCCACTCTGCACGGCTCAGATCTACCGGCACTGCTCCCCGAATTCTCGGCCGTGGTCGGACTACGCTATCATGCGCGGCATCCTGGAGGTGCTTCGCGTCATCTCAGGGACCCAGACCAGCCCCCGCTGAGCGGTGCGGCCCATGCATGGACAAGCGGCGGTGCAATCCGATGCCGCACCGCCGCTGCCCGTCCACGCGAGCAATGGGTCAGGCGTAGAGTTGCATGAGGATATCGGCCTCCATTGCATCGGTCAGCGTGAAGCGGCCCGATCGCCAACGCGCCTTCACCTCCTCCACCACCGCCAGGGGGACCGGTGCGTCGATGGTGTAGATCGCGCAGGACAGATAGGCCGGCGGCTCGCCGGGCACCGCGTTCACGCGAACCGCCGATACGACGCCCGGAACCTCGCACACCTCGCGGAGATGCGTTTCATCATACCAGCGATGAAAATCCGCTTCCTTACCCGCGACCGGATTGGTCAGCACGAGAAACTGGGCCTTCACAGACACCTTCCCTCCGCCATCCAGACCTGTCCGGACGATACGCCCCGCGTTCACCGGCACGGCGCCTCGCGCGAACCCGCCGCCCGTCGGACGGCGATCCACAGGCGGGCTATTCCGCCGCCTGCCGAATCTGCATATCGTCATCGACAATGGGCCCCTGCCCCATAAACTCCCGCAGTTGCTGGTGGAAGTTCAGGATCGCCGCCTCCTGGACGGGGTTGGGTCGGGACGCGGAGAAGACCCGTGAGCGCATCCCTTTCTGGACCTCCGGGATATTCACGAAGTCCTGCTCATAGATCTTGGGCCACTCGGTATCGCGCCAGTCGGCGTAGAACTCCCGTTCCAGCGGCGGCGCCTTGCCCTCGCCATAGCGTTGCAACGACCAGACGTCGAAGATGCAGCTTTCCGGATCATGCCCATTCGGGCGGACCCGGTACCACAGAACGCCGTCCACAGTGCCGTGCAGGAAGATGGTATTGGGGAAGACGTGCCAGTCGAGCCCGGATTTCTCGATATCTTCGGGCGTGAGATCCGCCGGCCAGCCCGAGCCGTCCGCTTCCGCCGCCTCCATCTGGAACTGCACCCACTTGGTCAGCACTTCCGTCGGCGAGGCATCGGCGGACACTTCGGTCCGCAAACGCTGGGTCGCCTCATAATTGCGCGGCGTGACCATCGCCTGAAGATCGCGATTGTAGTTTTCGACGAAATCCAGGATAAACTTGCGATAATCTGGTTCTTCCTTGGGATTGAGCCGGGGCGAGCGACGGAACGGAACCGCACCCTCCGCGTCGAACCACATCATGCCGTGCCGCCCGAAACCGCCGCTCTTGGAATAATCGTCGGTAAAGGTCAGCAATTGCGGATGCGCCTGCTGAACGTGATAGAATTCGTTGAAGAATTCCAGCGCGATCTTCCAGTTCGACTGCAGGATGACTGTCTTGTACCAGCGGTAGCGCAACTTCTCGAACTCGAACTTGTCGATATAGTCGCGCATCGGTTCGAGGAAGGTCAGGAGCGGCTCGGCCTCCATGTCCATGTTGATCCAGACCGCCCCGCCCCAGGTCGCAGCCTGCACCGGCTTCAGGTCGGCCGCGCCCGGCTCGAGCAGATCGCCCCAGTCCTGCGGATCGACGATACGCGTGTTCTTGCCGTCGATCCCGAAACGCCAACCGTGGAACCGGCAGGCGAACTGGGTCGCATGCCCGCACCCTTCGGTCAGGCGCCGGCCGCGATGCGGGCACACATTGTGGAATGCGCGAACATTCTCCTCGTCGACTCGAACCACCGTGATCGAATCGTCGACGATGTCATAGGTGATGAAGTCCCCCCGATTGGGAATCTCCTCAAGCCGGCAGGCGATCTGCCACACCCTGGGCCAGAGCTGTTCTTCCTCAAGCCGAGCGAATTCGGGGCTGAAATAACTCTCCTTGGGGATGTATCCAGCCCGCACGTTCGACGTCGGGAACTTGATATCAGCGGCTTCGACCATCACCGACTCTCCAGATCGTTATATAATTTTCGTTAGATTATATCTTTCTCCGGGGGGGTGCAACCCCGTCAGGCCGCAGCAGCGCACGCCTTTTCCCCGATTGTGCCGGCGTCGGCCAGATCATCGGTACAGCTATCGACACGGGTCAGCATGGCGAGGTGCCGCTCCACATCGCCAAGTAACTGGTCATCGACCAGCGCGCGACGATAGAGGTGGCCCACCGGATATTCGGTCGTGATCCCGATCCCGCCATGGAGGTGCAGCGCCTCGCCGATCACTGCCTTGCTGGCGCGCGCTATGGCGATCTTGCAGCGCGACGCAGCGGATCGCCGTGCCTCAGGCGCGCCGGATAGGGCCGCTGTCGCGGCATAGACGCTGGAGCGGGCATTGTTCGTAGCGATGAACATGTCGGCGACGCGGTGCTGCAGGACCTGCAATTCGGCAAGCGTCCGGCCAAATTGCTGCCGGGTCTTCAAATGCTCGATCGTGAGGCTGATCGCTTCGGCCATCCCCCCCACGTCTGCCGCGCACTGCGCCATGATGGCAAAGGCCCGCGCGTCGTCGAGCAGCGTCTGCGCCGCGTCGCCGCGCGCCAGCAACGCACCACTATCGACGCGCACCGCGCGGAAATCGACATCCGCCACCGGCGTGGTGTCGGCCAGCCGATAATCGGCTCGCTGCACGTTCGGCAGCGAGGGTTCGACCATGAGGAGAGCCAGTTCGCCCGAGGGCAGGATGGCGCTGACGACAAGGCAGTCTGCGGTCCCGCCACCGATCACCAACACCTTTTCGCCAAGCAGCCGATAGCCGTCGCCATCGGGCACCGCCGTCAGGGTCGGCGCCGAAAGACCGGCCGGATCGTCACCCTCCGCAAAGGCGACCGCGATCTGCGCCTCGCCGGCGATCAGGCCATCACGCCAGCCGGTCGCCGAACCGGATGCGGCACCGGCCAGCAGACGCCCAGCCATGACGATCGTCTCGAATCTGGGCGTCTTCATCGGCGCGCGCCCCAGTTCGCAGGCCAGGAGCATGATATCCTCCGCCGCGCCCGAAAAGCCGCCATTCGCCTCTTCGATGCAGAGCCCGGCTATGCCCAGCCCGGCAAAGACGCCCCAGGTCCGGGCATAGGACTCGGCACTGAAGCCGTCCCGCGGCAGTTCCGTGACCGCCTCGATCATGCGCGCGACGCTGTCGCGGATCTGAGCCTGTTCGTTGGAGAGCGTGAAATGCATGGCTCGTCTCCTCAGCGTGCCAGCGCGGACCAGATGATGGTCCGCTGGATCTCGTTGGTCCCGCCGAAGATCGATGCCGCGCGCCAATATACCAGCTGGCTCACCTTACCCTCGGCCTCGCGCCGCATCCACAAGGCCAGGGCGTCGTCGCCTCCTCTCGGCTCGACCATCGCCGCCATGCCCAAGGCATCGACCTCCATGCTGCTCGCCCGCAATAACAGGTCGGACGCGGTCACCTTGAGCGCCGACGCGGTCGCGCCGCCCAGTGCTTCGTCGTCGCGCGCATGGACGCGTAGCACCGACCATTCCAGGGCCTCGACATCGACGGCAAGCATGGCGACCTTTCGCCGGAACGCCTCGTTCATGCCCTTCAACGCGCGCAGCCGGTCGAGATACCGGTGCAGCATGCCCAGATAGGCATTATGGGTTCGTTCCGCGGTGAGCAGGAACTTGGCGTAGGTCCACCCCTTGTCCTGCTCGCCGATCAGCGCCTGGGCGGGCACCCGCACCGCGTCCAGAAACACCTCGTTCACGCTCTCGATCCCGTCGATCGTGGGGATCGGGCGAACGGTGATGCCCGGCGCGTCCATGGGCACGAGCAACATCGACAGGCCGGTCTGCGGCTTGCCCTCGAAGCGCGTGCGCGCAAGGCAGATCATATAGTCCGCATCCGCGGCGTGACTCGTCCAAGTCTTCTGCCCAGTGATGACATAGTCATCCCCGTCCCGCACCGCCCGGGTCTTCAGCGACGCCAGATCGGACCCGGCCCCCGGTTCGGAGAAGCCCTGGCAGAAATGCAGATCTCCGGTAATGATCCGGCCGAGGAAGTGGCGCTTCTGCGCCTCGTCACCAAATGCCGCGATCACCGGCCCGACCATGCCGACGCCGATGACGTTATATTCGGGCGCGTTCGCCCGACCATATTCAATGTCCCACATATGGCGCTGTACCGGGGTCCAGCCCGGCCCGCCGGCCGACTCCGGCCAGTTCGGCACGGCCCATCCCTGCCTGGCCAGGACGCGTTGCCAGGCATCGGTCTTGTCTCGACGCAGATGGCTGTGACGCGCTTCGGCCGCCGCCAGTTCCAGCGGCAGATTGTCATGCAGGAACCGGCGGATTTCCTGGCGAAATGCCAGATCGGCGGCGGAATAAGCGAGCTTCATCGTAAATCCATCCCGGATGATCCGGCCCCCGCGACCGGGTGGCGGCGCATGCCCTGGCAAATATCGGTCACGCCACGGACGCCAGCGTCGATGGTTCGCACACGATCTTGCGCAGAAGGTCCTTGCGCACCTTGCCCGACGCCGTGCGCGGCAACGCCTTCAGCACGACCAGATGTTCGGGCATCTTCTGCCGCGCCAGACCGGCCGCGGCGACGATGCCGGCAATGTCGGCCAGCGTGGGCGGCGGCCCGGCATGCGCAACGATACAGGCGCACACCGCCTCGCCGGTACGTACGCTCGGCACCCCGACGATGGCGGCATCGGCAACGAGTCCGGACGCGATCACGACGTCCTCGATCTCCTTGGCGCTGATATTCTCGCCGGAGCGGATGATGAGGTCCTTCTTGCGCCCAGTGACGAGAACATGGTCGCCCTCGACGATGCGAACCACATCGCCCATGCGGAAATAGCCTTCCGAATCATAGGCATCGACATTGTCCGCCGGATCGGCATAGCCAACCGCCATGCTGGGTTCGAGCACCAGTATCTCGCCCTCCCCGCCCAGCGGCACCGGCCGATCGGTGACCAGATCGACGACCTTGACGCGGCAGTGATGCAGCCGTCCGTCCGTTTCCGCGCCCAGCCGGATCGCGGCTCGGCTTTCAGGGCCACGGGTCATCGTCATCGCTTCCGACGCACCGAAATTGCGCCAGGCGATGCAATTCTCGAACAGCTCCACCGCTTCGTGGATTAGTGACGGGGGCACGGCGGCGCCACCGCACAGATACTGGCGCAGGAACGGCAGATGGCTGCCGCGACGGCGCGCCTCCTCGACCATCGCCTGAAGGAAGGGGGTCGCGCCCAGCATGAACGCAGGGCGATGCCGCTCCACCAGGTCGAAAGCCCGGACGGGATCCCACACATCAAGGCTGATGCCAGGAATGTCGGCGAGCCATGGGTGATTGAGCAGCCACAAATAACCACTGACATGGGTCACCGGGGACGGGCAGAATACGCAATCGCGATCGTCGAGCCCCAACGCCGGGACCATCTTCATCCCATCGGCGTGAACGCTGTTATGGGTATGGAGCACGCCCTTGGGCGCACCGGTCGTCCCGGACGTGAACAACACCATCTTGACCGCGTCGGGATCGACCGCGCGAGGCCCGTCGATCGGCGTGGCGGTCGACACTATGTCCTCCAGCCGGTCGCAACGCTCGTCGGCGGCACGCACCGTGACGATGCGAACGCCGGGCAGATCGGCCGCCAACCGGGCCATCATGGCGACATAGTCGAATTTGCGGAACGTGCCGGGGATGAAGATCAGCTTCGCGCGTGCCGCCTTGAGCATATAGCCGATCTCGCCGTCACGATAGATCGGGATCAACGGGTTGACGACCGCGCCGATCATCGCTGCCGCGATGTTGATGACGTTCGCTTCCCACCAGTTCGGCAGTTGAAAGGCAATGACGTCGCCCGCCCGCAGCCCGATCGCCTCGAACCAGCCGGCCAGCCGCCGGGCCGCGAGATAGAGTTCGCCCGCCGTCAGGCTGCGGTCGCCATCGACCAGTTGGACCCGGTCCGGCCGCGCCGTCGCGCGATCGCGCGCGAACTCCGCGACGGTCCGGTTCGGCCAGTCGCCATACGCCTCCGCCATCTGGGCCACCGCCGGGTTCCAGCGGATGCGAAAGCCGCTAACATCAAGGCGCATTTCGATCATCCGTGCGATCCGCCGCTCATGTCAGGCGATCTCGCCCAGCACCGTGCCGACCCGGTGGCTCTCGCCATCCGCCTGGACGATGATTCGCAACGTGCCGCTGGCCGGGGCATCGACCTCCTGCGTCGATTTATCGCTTTCGATCGAATAAAGCGGCTGGCCTTCGACGGCCTGGCCGCCATCCTCCACCAGCCATTCAGCGAGAATGCCCTCCTCCATCGAAAAGCCCAGTTTCGGCAAGATGATCTGCGTCGCCATGGTTACCCCAATGTCTTGCGAACGGCGCCGAAAATCTGCGCCTGTGAATAGAGGAAGTCGCTTTCCAGCGGCTTGGAGAACGGTACCGGCTGGAAATTCGAACCCACGCGGCGCACCGGCGCCTTGAGGTCGGAAAACAGCTCTTCATGGATGCGCGCGGAGATCTCCGCGCCTACGCCGAACGGTGTCACCGCCTCGTGCACCACCACGGCGCGGCGCGTCTTCGCGACCGACGTCAGGATGGTCTCGGCGTCGAACGGCGCTACCGTGCGCAGGTCGATCACCTCGGCGGCGACGCCCTCCTGCTCCAGCGCCTGCGCGGCCATCAGCAGATCATTAACCGAGCGGCCATAGCCGATCAGCGTCACGTCCGTGCCCGCGCGCGCGATCCGCGCCTTGCCGAGCGGGATGCGCTGCCCCGGCGCGGGCGCCGGGCCCGACACATAATAAAGCGGGATCGACTCCACGAAGATGACGGGATCGTCGTCGAAGATCGACGCGTAGATCAGCCCGGCGGCCTCGGCCGGTCCCGACGGAATCACGACCTTGCACCCGGCGGTATGGGCGAACCAAGCCTCGAGCTGGTCGCTATGCTGCCCGCCATTGCCGAAGCCGCTGCCGGTCGCCATGCGGATGGTCAGCGGGACATGGGTCTGCCCGCCCGACATGAAGCGCAGCTTGGCCGCGTGATTGACCACCTGGTCCATCGCCACGGTGATGAAGTTCATCAGCATGATCTCGGCCACCGGGCGATAGCCGGCGATCGCCGCGCCCACCGCCGCGCCGATGATCGCCTGCTCGGAGATCGGGGTGGAGCGCACCCGCTTTTCGCCGAAGCGCTCGGACAGCCCCTGCGTCACCTTGAACACGCCGCCGCCCTGCGGGTCGGCAATGTCCTCGCCGATCAGGAACACCTTTTCGCTGTCGGCCATCGCCTCGGCCAGGCCGAGATTGATGCCCTGAAGCATGTTGATCTTGCGCGGCTTGATGGCGGCGGCCACCGGCGCCTCCGCCTCGGTCGTCACGCGGCTCATGCCGCCACCTCCGCCAGGATGTCGCGCCCATTCTCCTCGGGCGCCGGATAGTCGCTGTCGAGCGCGAACTGGAGCGCCTCCTCGACCTGCCGCTGGTTGTCAGCATCGATCGCGTCCAGCGTGTCGGCGGCGACCCCCCATTCTTCGATCAGCCGACGGCGGAACAGAGGAACCGGATCAGCCGCGATCGCGGCGGCGAGGTCCTCCTTCGGGATATAATGGCTGTCGTCGCCAACCAGATGGCCGTGGAAGCGGAAGGTGCGGCATTCCAGCAGGGTCGGCCCCTGCCCGGCGCGCGCCCGCGCGACCGCCTCGCCCGCCGCCTTCCACATCGCGACCGGATCATTGCCGTCGACGGTGATGCCGGGCATCGAATAGCCTGCCGCACGCTCGGCGATGGCCTCCACCGCCGTACCCAGGCGGTAGCTGGTATGCTCGGCATATTGGTTGTTCTGGCATATGAACAGGATCGGAAGCTTCCATATCGACGCCATATTGAGCGATTCGTGGAACGCGCCGATATTGGTGGCGCCGTCGCCAAAATTGGTCACGGTCACCTGGCGCGTGCCGTCCATCTGCGCGGCGAGCGCCAGGCCCAGTGCGATCGGCATCCCCGATCCGACGATCCCCGTCGTCACCATCACCCCGCTGTCGGGATGGGTGATGTGCATCGGCCCCCCCTTGCCCTTGCAGGTGCCGGTCGCCTTGCCGGCATATTCCGCCCATAGCTGTTTCAGCGGCACACCCTTGGCGACCTGATCGTGAAGCCCGCGATAGATGGTGATCAACCGGTCGTCGGCGTCGAGATGATCGGCGATCGCCGACGGGATCACCTCCTGCCCGCGCGGCGAATAATAGATGATCTGCAGCTTCCCCGCGCGAATGGCGGCCCGCATCATGTCGTCATTCGCCTTGATGAGCGACATCCGCCCGTAGACGCGCTGCATGGCAGCGGCATCTGGCATGTTCGATCCGGATGGCATCACGTCTCCTGACCATGTTTTTCCGACTTGCTTCACGCAATCTGGCCGACACTTGGAAAAATTGCAACATTCATTATAATTTTGGTCGACGAGAATGGGGAGACACCGCATGACGAGCTTTATCGAGGCCTTGCCAGACTGGCCGACGGACGATTTCGCGACCTTTGGCAAGGTCACCGTCCGCAAGCGATCGCGCATGCAACAGCTGGTCGGTCGTTTCCTGGGCCGAAACTGGATTCGCATCCCACACGTCACCCATCATGACGAAGTCGACGTCACCGAGGTCGAGGCACGGCGCCTTGCCTGGAATGCGGACCATCCCGCGCATCGCATCAGCCCGGTGATCCCGATGGTGAAGGCGCTGGCGCTGGCGCTCGCCGAGCATCCGCAGTTCGCCGCCTCGCTGGATGCCAGCGGCGAGCAATTGATCGAGAAACATTATGCCCATGTCGGCGTGGCAGTGGAGGTGCCGGCGGGGCTGCTGGTGCCGGTCCTGCGCGACTGCGATACGCGTCCGTTGCCCGAACTCGCCACCGAACTCGCCGCGCTGGCCGAAAAGGCGCGAACAAAGGGGCTGCCAATGACCGACATGACCGGCGGCTGCATCTCACTGTCGTCGCTCGGCCATATCGGCGGCACGGGTTTCACCCCGATCGTCAACGCACCGGAAGTGGCAATCGTCGGCATGACCCGGGTGCAGATGCGCGCCACGCCAGGGGCGGACGGCGAAGTGGCCTGGCGCAAGATGCTGCCGCTGTCGCTCAGCTATGACCATCGCGTCATCAACGGCGCCGATGCGGCGCGCTTTGTCATCACGGTCGGGCGCCACCTCGCGGGCCTCACCTTCGCCTGACCATCGTCGGGCACGAATCCCCCTTGAAGGCGTGCGACCGCATCGGACGTTGCGTGATTGCTCGCCGTCCTTCCTGACGGTCGACGCACCGGCATGGCCGCGCGCACGCCCCACCCAACGCCCCTGCACCCGGCCGCCTGCGCGAACCACACCGATGACTTGACGAGTCCGATTTTCTAACGAATGTTGCATATTCACAGGACGACAGATCCTGGAACGACATCAGGAGAGGTAGGATGAAGCGTCTTCGTGCCATCGAAGTATCGGCCCCTGCTCTGGTAATGGGGCTCGTCATCCCCGTTGCCGTCAGCGCGCAGCAGGTCGGCTCAACCGAAACAGGTGAGACACCCGCACCGGATGCCCGGGCCGCGCAGACGACGACGCGAGACGCCGCGAGCGGCGACATCATCGTCACCGCGCGGCGCCGCGACGAGAGCCTGTCCAAGGTCCCGATCGCTATCTCGGTTCTCAGCAGCGACGCGCTGGCCCAGCAGAACATCCGGTCGGAAGTCGACCTCCAAGCCGCAGTGCCCGGCCTGACCGTCCGCGAGTCGGGCGGCAACAACATCCTCAACTTCGCCGTTCGCGGCCAGAGCATCGACGTCTACACCAACTCCCCGCCGGCGGTGCTGCCCTATATCAACGAATTCCAAGTGGTATCCTACACCGCTTCGGCTTTCTTCGACCTGGAGAATGTCCAGGTGCTGAAAGGGCCTCAGGGAACACTGTTCGGCCGCAATACCACGGGCGGCGCCGTGCTCTATCAGACCGCCAGTCCGGGGCGGGAGGCGAAGGGCTTTTTCACGGTGCGGGTCGGCAATCTCGACGAGCATCAGGTGACCATCGGCGCGACGATGCCGATCGCCGATTGGGCCTCGCTGCGCCTGGCAGGCAATTTCAGCGACGGTGGCGCTTTCATCACCAATCTGTACGACGGGTCGAAGCGCGGGAACAATCTGAACAAGACGGGCCGCGCGACGCTGCGGCTGACGCCGGGTGGCGGCTTCCGCAACACCACGACCTTTCAATATGGTGAGGATCGCGGGACCAATACTCCCAACCTTCCTTATACGGTCAACGCATGCGGCGCGACCTATCAGGGTCGTCCGCTGGCATCCGATGCGTCATGCCTCTACAACCCGGCAAATCCCGCCTTTGCCGCGATCCTCAAGGCCAATCCGCGCCTGTTCTCCGGCGGCTTGGAGGCCTATCCGGCCTATCAACGCGATCTTGGCAATCGCCTGGCCAACACCAACGTCTCCAACCGTCACCGCGCCGAGACGCGCTTTGTCATCAACACGACGGAGGTGGATCTTTCCTCCAGCCTGACCCTGAAAAACATCGTAGGCTGGAACAAGTCGAGCCGCAACGACGTCAACGATTACGACGGGACGTCCTATGCAATCTACGAGAATGCCGAAGCGGATATCGGCCAGGTGAACACCACCCGCCAGTTCTCGGACGAGCTGCAGTTGCAGGGCAAGCTGCTGGACGGGAAGCTGACGTTCGTACTGGGTGGTTTCTATTCGAATCAGACCGACGGCCTCATCTCAAACGGGCTGTTCTTCGGGACGGTCCCGGTGGTCTACAGCTTCGAACTCAACACCAAGTCGCTGGCCGGATTTGCGCAGGCCACCTACAACCTCACCGACACGCTCCACCTGACCAGCGGCTTTCGCTATTCGGAGGACCGGGTGAAGGGGCGCAACCGCCCGGGTTCGGCCTTTGGCCAGAGCAGCCAGAGCCTGAGCAACACCAAGCCGAGCTGGACGGTAAGTCTCGACTATCAGGTCACGCCGGAGTTGCTGCTCTACGCGACGCACCGCGGCAGCTGGCGCTCGGGCGGTTACAACTTCACCGCCTTCCCGCTCAACCAGACGGCCGCGACCGGCGGAAACGTGTTCCTGCCGGAAACCAGCAAGGACGTCGAACTCGGCGCGAAGTTCAACGGACGCCTTGGCACCATGCCCTTCACGATGACGCTCGCCGGCTACAACCAATGGGTCGATAACGTCCAGCGGGCGATCTTCCAGGTTATCCAGAATGCGCCGGCGCTGGTAACCGTCAACGTGCCCAAGGCGGAGATCACGGGCGGCGAATTGGCGATCACCGCACGCCCCGCGCCATGGCTCGATATCGGTGCCGCAGGAACCTACACCGATGCCCGCTTCACCGACCCCACGGCGATCGCATTTGGCATTCCCATCACCTACGGCCCCTATGGCGACGTATCCAGATGGTCCGGATCGGCATATGCGCAGGTGCGGCACGCACTCCCGCAAGGCGCGGTCGCGCTGCGCGGCGATGTGTACGCACAGACGAGCTTCTATTTCTCCAATCTGGCGGACAGCTACGCTCCGGGGACGCGCATTCCGGGTTACGCCCTGGCGAATGCGCGGCTCAGTTGGGAGGATGCGCTGGGATCCGGCACGACGATATCTGCCTATGTCCGCAATATCTTCGACCGCCAGTATTTTACCGGCGGCCTGCCCGCAAGCACTGGATTCGGTGTGAACTCAGTCAATGCGGGGCGCCCCCGCATCTATGGTGCGGAGGTCCGTTTCCTGTTCTGATGGCCCATGGCCTTTTTTCTTGTATGCGCGGTCATGCATGCCGGTCTGCACTGGACCGACTATCCCCGGTTCAGTGCGAACGCCCCCCCGACAACTAGGGTCAGGACCCATTGATGTGAGCGCCGTGATCTGATTCAGGCTCCGCAAGGAGACCGATATGAGCGACCTGTTTTGGCTGACGGACGATCAGATGAAGCGGCTTCGGCCGTTCTTTCCCAAGA
>NZ_JAVSCQ010000037.1:0-39989 GCF_040560405.1 Facivitalis istanbulensis | reverse complement strand
GCTGCTCGAACAGAACGACGAGTACCAGCTCCAGAGCCGCTACATGCAGATCGAGGGAATGGCCGCTCTCGCCACACCACAGATCGAGGAGGTGACGCCGCTACAGATTACACCCAAGGCCGCCTGAACGATGCGGCCCGGGGCCACCCCCGAAATTACACCACGTTGACGGACACGACCCCTGGACCTGTGATCCGGTGCGGATGAAGCGTGCGCGGGTACAGGCCGAAACTTGCCTCATAAACGCGCCGGATGTGCCCCTTCAGCTCGTCGTCCCGCCGGGCGCGAGCGGAACGCCTGCCCGGGTCGGCAAGGCGCGCGGCATGCTGATGATACGAGGAGGGGGCGACCGCCAGTTCCCGGCAGATCGGCTCGACAGGTGACATTTGTACATTGCGTCTACACCCGCTTAGAATCCCCAAGATCGATAACAATCATTATGTAAAACTAAGGCTGCTCCAGCCCCCGACTGGCCATTGTCCACCCATGCGTCAGGCGGCTGTCCGCAAGGACAGTTGTTCCGCCGCGATGAGCGTGGCCAGCATGGCTAACGAAAGGAGGGCAAAGGCGATGCCGAGCGCTTGCCAGCCCGCATGCTCGACGAGGCGCGCGGCCAGGGGCGGGCCGAGCAGCGCGCCGCCGGCGCCGAACTGGGTCAGAAGGCCATTGGCGCTGGCGATCCGCGGATCGTCCCCCCGCCGCACCCCCGCCAACACCGGCAGCCGGGCGAACATCAGCGGCGACACGATGCCACCCACACCGATGGCGAGGACCGCCAGCATCGACGCCCCCGCCAGGCCGGTACCGCCAGTGAACGCCGCCGCACCAAGCGCGCCGGCGCCGACCAGTGCGGGCGTCGCGATCAGGATCATCGTTCGCCGCCCGGGCGCGCCGCCCCGCATCGCCCAAAGCGCGAACCCGAAGGCCGGAAGCGTGGCACCGGACGCGAGCGCGGCGATCAGGCCGGAGGTGCTGATCGCCGCGCCGCGCTGCTCGACCAGATAGGTCGGCAACAACATGGTGAGCGCGCAGATCGAGAGCGTGTAGAGGCCGAATGCGATGGTCGCGAGCCAGGCTGGCGCGGGCGGGAATGCGATGCGATTCTCGATACCGTGCCCGATCGGCAGGCGGATGGCGATCGGGATCGCCGCCATGACCAGCATCGCCCAGCCCAGCATCACGCCGCGCAGCCCCCAGGGCGCAAGCGCGAGGCTGGTCACCGCGCTGCCAATCGCGACGCCGACCGGCACGAACGTGCTCCACAACGCCAGCGCGCGGGGCCGAGCATGCGCGTCGGCGATCGTGGCGATCGTCGTCGGCGCGGCGATCACCACGAGGAGATAGGCAAGGCCTTCCATCGCGCGCGCGGCGAAGAGCGGGATGGCGGACGAGGCGCTCGCTTCCCAAAGGCCGCTCACGGCCAGCAGGACCAGCCCCGAGAGGAGCGCCCGCCGACATCCCACGCGGCCCAGCCCGAGACCGGCCACGAAGCCGAACAGGCCGCCGCCGACCTCAAGCAGGGAAATCAGCCAGCCCGTCTCGGTCAGGGTCAGGCCGAAGCGCGACCTGAGGACCGGCGCGATCACCGAGATTTTCGCGAGCTGGGCCGCGGCCAGCACGCCGAGCAACCAGAGAAAGAGGATGGACGTCCAGCGGCGTGGCATTGGCATAGCGGTCGAAGGCACTCATTCTTGTGGAAGCGGCGGCGAACCGCCGGTTGGTGACGTGGTTTCGGGGCGATCCGGATTGGCGCGACGGGGGCGCCCCGCCCCCGCTATACCAGATCCTGGATTCCCGGCCTGCCCGCCGCGATGACGACCTGCTTGCCCGTCCGGGTCGTGCCGCCCTTGACCTTTACATCATCGACGAATTTCAGCGCCGCGCGCCAGTGATCGCGATCGACGGTGTTCAGGACATAGCCGCGCCGGTCGACATCGAAGAAGCGGACATGCGGGTTGTGCGACACATTGGCGGTCATGGGATCGGACAGCGCGCGCGGGCAGTCGGACGATAGCGAGGTCGCGACGATCTCGGTCCCGATCAGGCTGGCGGGATCGTCGGCCCTTTCCCGCAGATCCATGATCCAGGACGAGTGGACATCGCCGCTCAGCACCACGACATTGCCGATCCCTGCGGCGCGCAGGCCCGAGAGCAGGCGCTGGCGCGCGGCGGGATAGCCGTCCCAGGACGCGACATAGGCCCGGCGATAGGGGCCGTCGGCCATGACGAACGGCGCGACCGGCACGGTCGACGCCAGCACGTTCCACCGGCGGCGCAACCGCCGGAAATCCGCCTGGAGCCTTTGCTCCTGCGCAACGCCCAGCATGGTCCTGTGCGGATCGTCCATATTGTCGCAGGCGATGCGGTAATTGCCGAAGCCCCATTGGGGCGTTGCGCTGGCGGTGCATATGGCCTGCGTATCGCGGAACTGGCGCGTATCGGGCACCGCGATATGCACCAGATCGCCGACCACGATCGACTGGGCGATATTGGCATGGCCGTCGGGCTCCAGAAAGTGGCGGACCGGCATATGTTCCAGCCAAGCGCGATAGGCGAGCGCGCGGATGGACCGGGTGGCGGGCGAGGCATCGATCGCCGCGTCGTGATTGTCGAGCGTGGCGAAGAACGGGAGCATGGCATGGGCCCGTGCGAGCGAGGGGTCCATCTTGTACAGGGCGTGACGGCGGCGAAATGCGTCCAGCGTGTCGAGCGGCGCGGTGGTTTCGTGCGGACGCACCGGCGTCCCGAAATCCGTCTCGTAGATATAGTCGCCCAGATGCAGGACGAAATCCGGCTCGTCCTCGACGATCGCGTCATAGCCCGTGAAATAGCCATGTGCATAATTCTGGCAGCACAGCGTGGCGAAGCGGACCTCACGCGTGGACGACAATGGCGCGGGCAGCGTTTTCGTCGCGCCGATCGGCGACGCCGCATCGCCGACGAAGAAGCGATACCAATAGCGTGTGTCGGGCGCGAGATGGCGCACATCGACATGGACGCTGTGCGCCCGGTCGGGCCGGGCGGTGGCCGTTCCCGATGCCACGGGTCGGGACAGGTCCGGGCTGAGCGCCATGACCCAGCGGACCGGCACGGCGCGGGGCGGCATGCCCCCGCCCTCGGCGAGCGGATCGGGCGCGAGGCGGGTCCACAGCACCACGGCGCTGGAGGTCGGCGATCCCGATGCGACCCCGAGCCGGAACGGGTCACGGCCCGATGCGCGGCCCGATATGTCGGCGGCCAGGCCGTTGGACAGCGGAAAGAGCGTTTGCAGGCTCAAGGTCGCGCCCATCCCCAACAGGAGATGCCGACGATCGAACGGGGGATGGGACATGCGCCAGGGTCCTGCAAACGCTCTTCGGATGGGAGTATCCTATGATGCGGCCTGTTAGAAGCCGATGCGCACCTCCGCCCCGATGATGCGCGGTTCGTTCACATAACCGGCCAGGTTGTTGAAATCGATGCCGCCCAGAAGGTTGCTGGCATTGGTGATGTTGCGCGCAAAGGCCGCGACCTCATAATTGTGCCGCTTGTTGCGATAGCCGACACGCGCGCCGCCCTCGACCTGGGTACCGGTGACGAACTCGATACTGTCGTACAGGAAGAAGTTCGTCCGCCCCTTCAGCCGCCAGTCGGTGAAGAGGAAGAGTTCCGCGTCGGGCGAGACCGGATAGCGATAGTCGAGATCGGCATTGGCGGTCCACAACGGCGCCTGGGCGAAGGAATTGCCGTCGATGATGGCGCGGCCCAGGCGGTTGCGCGGGTCGAGGACCGTGCACGAGAAGCACACGCCGGTCGACAGGCCGGGCTCGTCGATCCGGGTCTTGGCATAGCCAAAGCCCGCCGTCAGGCGAAGGCGATCAGTCACGGCATAGTTCGCGTCCGCCTCGAAGCCATAGCCGATCCCGGCCTTGGCGTTGAGCAGCCTGATCGCGCCATCGGGCGTGTCGCCGCCGACGGCGGTCAGCTGCATGTCCGAGATGCGGTAGTAGAAGGCCGCCGCATCCAGGCTGAGCCGCCGGAACAGGTTGGCCTTGTAGCCGACCTCATAGGACGTGATCTTTTCCGACCGCGCCGTCGTGGCGGTCGGATCGGTGGTCAGCGTCGTCTGGATGGTCGGCGCGCGGAAGCCGGTCGCGATGCGGCCATAGATTTGCGACTGCGCGGTCGGATGATAGGACAGCGCCACGTCCCAGCTCAGATTATTGCCTTCCAGATGGATCGGCTTGGCCCGCTGGGCCAGCGCATAACGGCTCGACGTGGTCGGCGCGTCGAACTTTTCGTCCTTTTCGTCATGCGTGTAGCGCGTACCCACCGTCAGGCGCAGCGCGTCGAGCAGGTCATAGGTGCCGTGCGCGAACACCGCCCAGGACTTGTTCTCCAGCAGGCTGGTCGACCGGATCCCGATCTCGCTGGGGCTGGGCGAAGGCTCGGCCGCGGTGCGGTCCTTGAAGTTCAGCCGGTCGGAGAAATAAAAGGCGCCGACCTGGAAGTTGAACGGACCCGTGAAACCGCTGGCGAGCCGCAATTCCTGCGAGAACTGGCGGATATTGGACTCCGATCCCGTATCGACCGGGAACGGGATGACGCCGGGGCCCGACCCGCGCGAGCCCGGGCCATAGCCGCCATCCACATCGGCGCGGCCATAGCGCCACAGGCTCTGGAGCGAG
This sequence comes from Facivitalis istanbulensis, assembly GCF_040560405.1. NCBI lineage: Bacteria > Pseudomonadati > Pseudomonadota > Alphaproteobacteria > Sphingomonadales > Sphingomonadaceae > Facivitalis > Facivitalis istanbulensis. The sequence goes on along the minus strand of NZ_JAVSCQ010000037.1, from coordinate 35,322 downwards.
GAGATCGAGGTCAGAGTCAGATCGCTGAACTGCCAGTTGAGCTGCGCGGTATAGCCTTCCTGATCGGCCTCCGAACGCTGATTGCCGCCGCCGTCATAGAATACGGTATCGCGGTGGTAATTGCCGTTCAGCGCGTTCGAACCCTTGGTCAGAATGTTCGCGCGAAACGGGGTCGAGGAATTGCCGCGCAGCGTCCGGCCCTGGTACAGGAACAGGGCCGAGACATTCGGGGCGGGCGTCCAGAGGATCTGCGCACGCTCGGCCATATCGTTATAGCCGCCCAGCGCATTCCGTTCGCCGGTGAAGCCGTTGTTGATCCAGTCGGCCCGGTTCTGCGACAGGAACGACACGCGCACCGCCAGCGTATCGGTGACGATCGGGCCGCCAACGGCCGCCTCGACATTGGCGCTGCTGTACGACCCGATCGAGGCGCGGACGAAGCCTTCGGTCTCCATCGTCGGACGCCGCGAGTCGAACTTCACGATGCCGGCCGTGGTGTTGCGCCCGAACAGCGTGCCCTGCGGGCCACGGACGACCTCGACCCGGTCGATGTCGAAGATCGGGTAGGAACGCAGGCCCGATTTTTCCATCGGCACGTCGTCGATGACGACCGATACCGGCTGCGACGCCGCCTGGTTGAAGTCGGTATTGCCCAGGCCGCGCATATAGAGCCGCGGCGCGGTGCGCCCGCCCGAGGTCTCGATATAAAGGCCCGGCACCGCACCGGCGAGCGCGAGGATCGTGTCGCCGCCGCTGAAGCGGCTGTCCAGCCGCTGCCCGCTGAGCGTCGAGACCGACAGCGGCACGTCGAGCAGCCGCTCCTTGGTGCGCTGCGCCGTGACCACGACGTCGCCGGCGTCATTGGTGTCCTCCGCCGCGACCGGCTTGGTGGACGCATTCGCCACCGCCTGGGCATGGGCGGCGTTCGGCAGCAGCAGCGTGATCGGTGCCGTCGCCAGGACGCTGTGCGCCATCCAGCGGCCGAGCCTGTTTCGTGTCGTCAATGGAACCCCCGAAGTGAAGCTTTTCCCCGGGCGCGACCTAGAGCGGCCGGCGAGCCGTCACAATGACGGGGCCAGCCGCATCGCTATTCCATTTGCGCCACGCCGCGTCATGAAAATGTCACCCATGACCTGCCCGGGAATCAGGCCGCGGCGGCGTGCCGCCACCGTCCGGGGGTCTCGCCGACCTGTTCGCGGAACACACGGCTGAAATGCGCGGCGTTCTTGAAGCCGACCTCATGCGCGATGGAGGCGATCGGGATGTCCGAACAACGGGGGTCCAGCAACAGGCGCTTGGCATGGCCCAGCCGGATATCCTGTGTCAGCTGGGCCAGGGATGTCCCGTTGCCCGCCAGCAGGCGGTGCAAGGTGCGCAGCGAGATGCCGGCATGTTTCGCCACATCCTCCTGCCGCAAATCCTCATCCTGATAGTGATTCTCCAGGAACAGGCGGCTTTTCGCGATCGCCCAATTCTCGTCCGCATGGTCGGCCTGGCTGCGCAGCAACTCCTGCAGGACATGCGCGACCGTGCTGCACAACACGTTCCAGCTCGCCGAATAGGCCGGGTCGGATGCGCAGCCCGACGGCACGTCCGACGCCAGATGGCGCAGGATCCGCGCGGCGCCCGAGCTGGTGTCGATCGGGCGGTTGACCATCGCCGCCTGCCGACTGGTGAAAAAGGGAACATAATGGCGCGGGACGAGCAGCGATCGGATCCGGTACGGGGTCAGATGCTCGATCTGCAGCGGCATGCTCTGGTCGAGAATGCAGAGCTGGCCGCTTTCAAGATGATAGCTGCGCCCGGCGCTGGTCATGTAGACGCGCCCCTCCTCGACCATGAACACCGATATCCGCTTCGCCCGCGATCGATCCTCGGCCTTGTGGACGATATGCGGAGGCCCCTCCCCGCTCAGTAACAGCCCGCCATCATGGGAACCGCGACAGTCCTGGACAAAGTCGACCTTCGACCGGGCCGCTTCAAGCCGCAGATCACCGAAGATCCTGATCAGGTTCGTGCGGTGGTGCGCGAGGGATTGGGCCCGCATCTGCCCGAAAACGCCGTTCGAAAAACTGTCGTTCATTACCCTGTGCCAAGGTGCCATTCATCGCCCTGGCCGACACGCTCGGTCAGGGGCAGTGGGCGCGCGGTAGCGCCCATTTTGGTCGTTTTGATGAACGAGCGGGACGGGCTGGCGCGCCGCCGGTCAGCGGGCGCGCGCGGTGGCGTCGATATAGCGGGTCACATTGGCCGCCAGCACGGTCAGCGGCACATTGCCGCCATCGACCACCGCCTGGTCGAAATCGCGCAGGTCGTAGCGCGCGCCCAGCGCCGCCTGCGCCCGCGTCCGCTGTGCGACGATCTCGGCACGGCCGACTTCATAGCCGCAGGCCTGGCCCGGCCAGGCGCAATAGCGGTCGACCTCGCTCACCGCATTGCTGCGCGGCAGGCCGGTGGCGGCGATGAACTCGGCCAGCGCCCGGTCGCGGGTCCAGCCCATGGCGTGGATGCCGGTATCGACGATCAACCGCACCGCGCGCCATGCCAGCCCCATCAGATAGCCCAGCCGCCCCGCCGGATCGTCCTGATACATGCCCAGTTCGTCGGCGAGCTGCTCGGCATAGAGCGCCCAGCCTTCCGAATAGGCGTTGAACGCCAGGACCGAACGGATCAACGGCAGCGCCTGCGCATATTCGCCCTGCCAGACATGGCCCGGTATCCCCTCATGATAGACCAGATCGGGGATGGTCACGCGGTTGTGGATCGACGGATCCCCCAGATTGACCCAGATCTTGCCGGGTTCGCGCCCGTCGATCGTGCCGGGGCCGCCATAGGCCGCGGGCGCGCCCGGTTCCTGCGCGGGGGGCATCCGGCGGATTTCCAGATGCCCGCGCGCCAGACGGCGGAACGCTTGCGGCAAGTGAGGGCGGATCGCGTCGATGCGTTCCTGCATATAGGCGATGATCGCGGTGCGCCCGGCATCGCCGTCGGGAAAGCCGATGCCCGGCCGCTTCTGATACGCGATGGTCCGCTCTGCGACGCTGCCCCGGGTCAGCCCGGCGGCGCGCAGGATCACGTCCATCTGCGCCTGCAAGTCCGTCAGCCGCGCGCGGCCCATGGCGTGCAGTTCCGCCGCGCTGCGCGTCGTGGTGGTGCCGGCGCGCAGGCCCCAGGCATACCATTGCTCGCCATGCGGCCGCACGCCCAGCCCAGCCTGGTCGGTCGCGACGCCCCGCTGCACGCGCAGCTCGGCCAGTTGCCGCTCCAGCGCGGGGATGATCGCGCGGCGGACGATTGCCTGCGACCGCGCCGTCCAGTCACCGGGCACGCCCGCGCCCTTGCGCGCCAGCGGGCCGACAAAGGGACCGTCGGCCTTCTCCGCCTCGGCGATGGTGCGGGTCATTCCCGCGATCGTCTTGTCGAGCAGGAAGGCGGGCGGCACCAGCCCCTGTTCGCGCGCCAGCCGGATGCGCAGCGTCTCGCCATCCAGCTGTGCTGGCGTCGCTGCCAGCCGCGCCAGATAGGCCCCGGCATCGGCCGCGTCGCGTACCGGCTGGTCACCGTCGAGCATCTGCGGCACGTCGAGCCACGCGCCGACATTCTGGATGACCGCATAGGGCGTGTTGCGCCAGTCGCCGATCGTCGCCACGCCATAAGGCAGCGCCATGCCGTCCAGCGCGGTGCGGAACGCGGTCTCGACCACCGCCATGCTGGTCGCGGTCGAGGGGTCGAGCCCGTCCCGCGGCATCCGCGCCAGTTCGGCCAGCGCCTGGGTCAGGAACCGCTGCCGCGCCGCGACCCCGGCGGGCGAGCGATCCTCCAGCGCCCGTCGCAAGCCCGCCTGCGCGCCGGTATCGACACCCAGCGTCGTCGCCCGTTCCGGCACCAGCGCCAGCAACCGCCAGGCCAGCCGATCGAGCAGCGCCCCCGCCTCCCCCGCCCCATCGGCCAGGGGCAGCGCCGCACGCACCGAAGCCGCGGCGGTCAGGGCGGTGAACCCGATCAGGGTCTGGCGACGGGAGACATGGTGCTGCATGCCCGATTGATGACCCGGTGCGCGCGCAAGGTCAAATCGATGGTGGCTATCGATGGTGGGCTGGGGCCGGGGGGCGCAGCAAAGACGCTTGCCACCGCACACTGAGGGGCTCTTGAGCGGCCCCATGGACTTCGCGCGGCAGGCGCAGGTAGCTTAACCTCGTGTCTATGGAACCGGCAGCAGTTCACTCGGCCTCGACCACGTCGAAGAGCGATCCTGGATGGGGTTGCATCGCGACGGCCTCACGACAATGATGGCCTACGCCGTCTTGCAAACACAAAGGTTCGCGCAGGCGGGCCGGAAAAAAGAGTCTCCGGGCCACGCCTCCGCCGCGCCAATGCCCTCACTGTGGCGGGAGCCCATTAGACACGCATCCCGCACTTCTGCCAGGGTAGCGCTAGAACCGATAAGTTAAGCCTAGAACCGGGCCGCTCAGCCGCGTGTCATAGACGTGCCCGCCATGATCATAATCGACATCCAGGACCTTATATCCCGCCGAGGCGGATAGAGGACCGGAAAAGACATAATTGACCGTCACCAGTCCCGACCATGTATGGTTGGAACCCGCACCGAAGCCACCGACATCTGCCTGTCCTTGCAGAGAGAGCTTTTCCGTCACTGGAAGGAATGCCCGCACCCCAACCACCGGGTCCAGCCAGCTAAAGTCTTCACCGTGGCTGGCTGACCGGGTTCCGATGGCGGCATGGCTCGCCGTGACCGCAACATCGTTGGAGATATGCCAGAAACGCGCGCCCGCCAGACCATCAAGCGTGAATTGCGGGGTGTCGAGGAAGCGGTAGCCGCCCAGCACGGTAGCCGTGAACTGTTTGCTATCGACCTTTGCGTCGACGCTGGCACCTGGGGGGATCGCAACGCCCAGGCCCGGAATCTGGAACGCCTGCAGCGAACCAGTGCCACGACCGTCCGTCGTGCTGATATACATCGCATCGACCGAGAAGACGAACCGATCACGGCGCCCCCACACATTGATGAAGCCGCCGACATTGAAGTCATCCATCACATCGGAGAATGATTTCCTGACACCGATCGTCGGGGCGTGCCGAAATGGGGAAATATTCCCTTTGAGCCCGGGCGCCCACAGATAGGGCGTGACCTGCAACGCCCAAGTCGGTCTTTCTTCCACGACCGGGGACGACCGTTCCGGTTGGCCAACGACGGCATCCTGAGCGTAAGCGGGCTGTGCGCCGCACAACAACAAGGCGAAGGTCATCGCATATTTTTTCAATGTACTACCCCCTTTGCCAGATCGATAACTGCAATCATTTCCAACGTACACCCTGTATTGCCCGTATAGGGTGCGATAGCTGCTACTTCAAAATCCTTTCGCAACGCTCAAGAAGATGCTCCCCTATCGACGTGCCGGACGGCGATGACGGCGGTTTCGTCGAGCTGTTTTTGGCTGTTCCAATGCGGGGAGCCTCCGCGCCAGGCACCGCCGTCCCATGGTTGCACGTCGTTCGCGGAAGATCAGGCGATCGATCTTGTAGGCCGGGTTGGCGAAGCAGATCGCGATGCGGCGCGGACCGATGCCGATGGTGCGGATAAACAGCCTCATCCGATCCTTCTCCCGGGCAAACACCTGTCCGATGCGGGCACGCACGACGGAGCGTTTCGCATTGGCCCCGGCGGGGCGCGACCGCCAGCGTGGCGTCGACGATCTGCGGCCTATTGCCAAGTTGCCCCGCTTACGCGTCGCTCACCATGCTCAGTGCCGCCAGGATCAGCACCTTGCAAACGCCACCGGGTCGTAATCCGGTCGGCCGCGCTTCGCCACGTCACCGTGTGCCGGCACCTTCTCCAGCGCCGGCCGGAATATCCCGAAATCCACGACCCGCACCATCATCTCCGGCGGGTCGCCACTGTCCGACAGCCGCATCCACTATTCCGATAGCCCGAAGAATCCTGCCTGACGCATCCGTCGCCTCCGTTCGGCCCGTTCACGCGAGGATTGTTGGGGCTGCCCAGCTATATGGCCATGTCAGTTCGATTGAGGAGCACCTCAAAAACGAGCACGCATATTCACGCTGTATGAACGCGGTTCACCGTAAATCAGGCCATCATAGAAACCGTATTGGCGGTAGTATGTCTTGTCCGTGAGATTTGTGACGTTCGCCCCGATCTGCAGATGGTCATTGATCCGGTATCGGACCAGCAGGTTGGCGAGCATGTAGCCGCTGACTGTCAAATTGGTCGCGTCGTACCGACCTCCACCAAGCGGTCTTCCGGGATTGGTGGACCATGTCGTCTTGCTCTGTGCGGACAAGCCGCCTCCGACCGTTAGACGGTTCCAGGAACCCGGCAACGTGTAGCTTGTCGACAGGCGCACCTGATGGCTCGGATCGCGCTGATAGCTCAGCCCGTCGACATCCAGATAGCTGTAACCAAACAGGATGTTCCACCCCGGCAGCACCATGCCCGATGCATCGATGTCGACGCCACGCGATCGGACCCCATCGACCGTGCGATACACGGCATTGCCTGTCCGATCGTTGAGAAGGCCGGTATTCTCCGCGACATTGCTTTGCCTGTTGTTGAAGACGGCTAGCGATGCGTTCAGTCGCCCGTCATTGAACGATCCCTTGACCCCAGCCTCATAGCTCTTCCCGGTGATCGGTTTCAGAAGCGCGTCGTTGGCGTCCCGCAAGTCTCCCTGCGGCGTGAAGACACTGGTATAGCTTGCGTAGAGCGATAACGCCCTGGTCATGTCGAATACGATGCCGGCATATGGCGTAAAGACGCCCTTCTCATGCGTGATCGTGGAATCGGCGGTGAAGCGGTTTGCGGCGTTATAGTCTCCACCCGTGCTTTTGAAGTCGCTGAGGCGCGCGCCGAGGATGACCTTCAGCGGATCGGCCAGATCGAGCCGCGTTGCGACATAGCCACCAAGATTGCGGGTGCGGTCAACGGCCCGTGCATCGGTCCGATAGGTATTGAGGCGAGCATATGATCCGTCCCAGGCGCGCCAATCCGCGATCGGCAGCCCATCACTGCGATACTGACAACCGCTATACGGCCGCTTGCCAAGGATATTGCAATTGCCCAGCGCAAAGCTGAACGCATAGTTGGTCACGGTGTCCCAATACCCGTTGAAACCGGCCATGAGCATATGCTCTCGCCCGAAAACGTGGATCGTGCCATCGACGGCGGCATCGATGTTATCGCGCCGGTTCTCATATTCCGAATGGATGGCGTTCAGGAAACCGCCGGTCCCGTCTTGATGGAAGAAACCCGCGAAGCCGCCGACGCTACGGGCCGCGTTGTTCGCCTTGGCGACGCCCAGATCATTGAAAGCGCTACCCCGTGTGCGATTGTAGCTGACACGAAGATGCCAGTCCGCCCCCCATCGATGGTCCAGATTGACGAAGCCCGTGGTCGTTTTGCGGCGCGCCTCACTCCAATCCGCCACAGGATTGGTGCTGCGCGGGAGCTTCGCGAGCGTACCATCGGCAAACCAGATCGGCACATTGGCACCCCAGGAGGCACCGTCATTTACCGTCTTCTCATACTGCACGCCGATGTTCAGGGTCGAGCGCGGCGTCAAGTCGACCTCGGCGCTGGCCAGAAGCCCCTGCCGGTCGACATGCTCCCGATCCCGGAACGTGTCGGTTGCCTCGTCACTGTACACGAGGCGGGTACGAACCTCGCCGCCCTTCGTGATCGGCAGGTTGAGGTCGCCCATGAGACGACGCCGTCCCCAGTTGCCCAGCGTCAGCGCGCCAATCCCGGATAAGGTCTTCGTGGGACGCTTGCGTAGGAGATAGATGGTGGCGGAGGGATCGCCTGTCCCCCCCAGCAAGCCGTTTGCGCCCCGTACGATCTGGAGATTGTCGTAAAGATCGATGTTGGTCGATGCACCCGCACCACCAAATGTCGATTGCCCGTCGACCTGGGCGCCATCGACACGATAGTTGGTGATATCGAAGCCGCGTGCGCGGTAGGTACTCCGGCCAGCGTTGTCGAGTTGCGACGATGTGACGCCGGGCGTGGTTTGCAGGACGTCGTCCATGGTCTCAATCTGCTGGTCGTCGAGCAGTTGGCGTGTCAGCACCGTCACAGTCTGCGGGGTCTCGCGAATTGAGAGGCGAAGCCCGGTAACCGTATCGGCGTCATGCTTGGTGTAGCTGTCACTTCCTTCCGTGCGCTTGCCCAACACTGTGATATCCTGCTTCGCCGCAGTTTCATCATCCCTGGCGATTCCATCGCGCTCTTCTGCCGACGCGGATTGACCCAAGGCGACGGTCGCAGCGAGGGCAAGAAACGCAGCCGAACTGGAGGAAAGGTGAAGACGGCGGAGAAGACCGCCACGGAATTGATGTTTCACATACGCCCCTGTTATATAATGCGTGGCATTCGCATTCAGCTGATCTCTTGGGGGTGCCGTCCGTTGGCGTACAGAACGAAATTGTCCGGTTTGATCACGAGGCTCCGAGATTTGTCACCCCATGTCACCAGGCTGCGAGGCCTGCCTCGCCCGGTCGTCGGCTTGTCCGCAGGGCGCTGAGGATGCGTGACATACTGATCGTCGACGACGACGCGGGCATCAGGGAATTGCTGATCACCTATCTGGAGCGTGCCGGTTATGCGGCGTCGGGGGTTCCCGATGGCAAGGCCATGTGGACCCAAATAGCGCGGCGCAAGCCCGCCCTCATCGTCCTTGATCTTATGCTGCCCGGCATCGACGGGTTGACGCTCTGCCGCCAGCTGAGCGACGGTCCCAAGATTCCCGTCATCATGCTGACCGCCCGCGGCGAGCTTCTGGACCGCATACTCGGTCTGGAGATGGGCGCTGACGACTATCTGCCCAAGCCGTTCGATCCCCGCGAATTGCTTGCGCGCATCCGCGTCGTTCTCCGCCGACACAACGTCAATGCCCAGTCTTCGAACATGCCCGACACCATCCGGTTTGGCGAATGGTCGTTCGATCCCCGTCGAAATCTGCTTCACCCAGTAGAAGGCGGCCAGCCTGTTACGATCGGCCCGGCCGACGGGCTGGTGCTGCTCGCCCTCCTCCTGCACCCATATCGCACGTTCAGCCGTGACGAACTGGCCGAGCGGGTACGTGGCAGAACCTCCGGCCCGCTCGACCGCTCCATCGACATGTGCGTCAGCCGCTTGCGACAAGCCCTCGGAGACGACGCCCGCAATCCCAGCTTCATCCGGACGATCCGCAACGGTGGATATATGCTCACCGCCGACATCGCGGCGAACGCGGCCGAATGAAAGCCAAATGGCCGCGATGGCGGGCAAGCCCGCAATCGCTCTCCACTCGCATCGCGCTCATCATTATCGGCGGGCTTCTGCTTGCCCAGATCCTGACGGGAACGATCTGGTCGGAAAGCCGTCGAAGGGCGCTGCTTGAGATACCGACACGGGTCTTCGCGGCCCGCGTCGCTGACGCCATGCGGGTGGTGCTCGATCGACCGCCGACGGAGCGCGCCGCCGCGCTTCGCGTGCTCGACAGGCCGGGATTTCACCTGAGCCTGCTGAACCGCTTGCCCGTGCAACCGCCTATCGACGCGGATATCGACCGCACGCAAGCCTTGATCGCGTCGGTAATCCAGCGGCATTATGAACATCCGGTGGAGGTTCGCGTGCTTCGGGCTCGCCTGCTCGGCGATGATCGACGCCCGTTAGCCGGGGCCGGCCTGCTCAACGTACGCAACCCCGTCGCCGCCTTCCAGGTCGCGGTCCGCGCGGCTCCCGGTGCACCATGGTTTGTCGCGACCGGAGCCGAGGATGAGAATGGTGCTGAGACATCCAATGCCGCCGTGGTGGCGGATTATGTCATTCGAATCTACGTGCTGCGTCTGTTCGCCGTCGCGCTGCTGACGTTCCTGGCGGTCAGGCTGGCTTTGGCACCGCTCGCGCGCATGACGAACGCGGCGGAGGCGCTCGGGCGGGACGTCCGCCATCCTCCCATAGAGGTAAAGGGACCACGCGAGGTTAGACGCGCGGCGGAGACCTTCAACGCGATGCAGGCGCGTATCATCGCCAACCTCGACGAGCGCGACCGATTCTTCGCAGCGGTATCGCACGATCTGCGATCCCCGCTGACACGATTACGTCTTCACACCGAACTGATGTCCGATGACCGTGCCCGGCAGACCTTCCGCGACGAACTCACCGACATGGAGGCGATGGTGGAGGCCGCGCTCGCGTTCGTAACCAACGAGGCCGATAGAAGCTTTGCAGTGGACGTCGACGTGGATGCGCTCCTGCAAAGGATGATCCGGAACCTGACATATCAGGGGATGCCGGTGTCGCTTCGCGGGGCGATGGCCGGCACGATCGTAGGATATCCCCAGAGCTTGCACAGGTGCCTCCAGAACCTGATCGACAATGCCATCAAATATGGCCATCGCGCCGATATCGAGGTGACGAGCAGCGATGTGGCGATCGGGATCGCCGTCCGTGACGAGGGGCCGGGCATTCCCGCCGATCGCCTGACCGCGATGCTGGAACCATTCGCGCGCATGGACGCCTTTCGCGGCGGCGGGCATGATGGATTTGGCCTGGGCCTCAGCATCGCGGACATGATCGTCAAGGCGCATGGGGGCCGATTACACCTCACCAACCTCGTTCCGCGCGGTTTCGAGGTGCGGGTCGTCCTTCCCCGCAGTCCACTGTGCCTCCCCGACGAGGATGCCGGATAGGACGGACAGGGTGCCACCTGTCGATCGGCCGGTCGTCATTCTACCATGCGCCGGTGCCGGAGACGGCGGAGACGCTGACGCTGATGGCGGCAATCGACGCCTCTTTCCTTGGCTGTCGCTGGTGTGGCAGTCGCCAATCGCTTCCATCTGACGGATGATGCGCCGCATCGCAAAGATCCCATCATGAGCCAGGTTCCTGGACGTTCAGATGGTCGTTTGCGGCCTCAGCGTAACGAGACGGCTTCGAACCGCGCAAGTGGAGCCATCCGCGCGCGATTGAGGGTAAGGTGGTCCCCGTTCAGCGAATAATTGTCCACGCGGCTGAGCATTTCGCTGAACGCCCGTTCGACATCCATGCCCTTGGTACAGGCGCGCATGGTTGACGCCATTTGCTCGAACGTGATCCGCGAGGCCTTTTCATCGAGGGTGTAGGTGCCGGTGAAGCTGTTGCACCCGCCAAAGCCCGTAACATGACTGCCCTCGGCCTTCAGAATCAGATGAGGTTGCTGCTCGGTGGCGGCGACCGGCCGTCCGTTCAGTTCAACCAGCTTCCAGTATTTTTCGGTGATGCCTTCACTGGATTTCTCGAGCACATAATGATCGGCCAGCGCCCCGGTGATCGGCGTCCCGTCGAGCGCCAGCCGGACCAGCCTGTTCTCGCCCACCCGATAGCGTGCAGGTTCCTGGCCGGAAAGCGTGATCGTGCCGCCCGCGGCATCCCATCGGAATGTACCGTCCTCGGTGAAGGGCTTGCTGTCCCGACCGAGATAGCGCGAGCGGCTGGCATAGCTGCCATCGGCTTTCAGCGTGACGATGGTCTCGATCCCGTCGCAATCCGCGCAGGGCAGCACGCCGCGATAGGTGCCTGCCCAATCCAGTGCATCGCGCGAGTTGTCGCCGGATGGCACCGGCGAGCCAGTCCCGCCCTGCGCCCTGTAGAGCGCCCATTCTTCGACCACCCGGCCATCGGGGAAGTGGCAATAGCCGGTTTCGCCGGCTTCGCCCTTGCGGATCTCCAGTGTGCCGCCCTGCTTCGTGCAGTAGGCCGAAGCCGGATTGGCCAATCCTACGCGCTGGTGTTCGGGCGCGGCCGTTGCGGTGCATCCGGTCGCGCCGATCACAAGCAGGAGCGCCCCGATGGTCGGATAGTGGCTGATCGACGGTGCTTTCATACGAGCCTCTCTCGTCCTGCTTCTCTTCAATCGTTCTTTTTGCCGTCCTTGAAATTCTCGCGGACGCGATTCAACCAGCCGGCGATGCGGCCGACCACCGCTTCGCCCTTGCCCAGCAGTTCACCGAGTTCCTTTTCCGCCCGCTCGCCCAGGGACGTATCCGAATGAGGAAGCGGCGGCAGGATGTGGGCGAAATAGGTCCTGTCCAGCAGCCGGTGGAGCAGTCGCTCGCCAACGAACGGCTCGCCGTTGTTCAGCGCGCGCGCCGCTTTCAGCAGGTTTCGGATGTCGTACTGGACCGGACTGATGTCCGGCACCTGCTTGCGCAACCCCAGCAGGGTATAGACACCCACGCGCGCGGTACGGATCGAACTGTCCATGGTGAAGATGACGTCGTTGGCGGTTTCGACAAACTGGCCCATCAGCGCGAGATTGGTGCAGCCTGCCGGGACGCTATGCGGCCGGTCCCCGGCGGCGCGCGGCATGAACATAGCGGTGATGTAGGGCATCAGCGCCAGTCGCGCCTTGGTGTTCGCCACCACCGCGTCGATCTGGTCCGCGATGCCGAGATGATAGCAAAGTTCAGCGATAATCTCGCGGCCGGTGCAGGCGGGCATCGGCTTCTTGATGTAATTGCCTTCCTTGTCCATCAGCAGCGCATAAACCCATACCACCAGCACATCATCGGGCTGGTCCGGGAAATGCGGCTGGCGATTGCAGGTAAAGCTCATCACCCAGTTGGAATCGGTAAAGGTGATAATACCCCCGGTGACGGTCCGACCCGAATAGGGATCGTTGACCGCCAGTTGCTTCAGCTTGTCGACGAACGGCGACGGCTTGCAGGTCAGCGTGACCGACTCCCACATCGACTTGTCGATATCGCCACAGAATTTTTCCGGCTTGCCGAAGACCGGGGCCTTCCGCGCCAGGTTCTTCCACAGGGCCCAATCGCTGTCCTCGCCGGGATCGTGGCGGCCCCGCTCCAGCACGGGGACAGTCTCCATGTCACCATACGCCGTGCCTTCGGTCATGGATCCGGTCAGGGCGAAAACGACATCCTTTGCGCCCACCGCGATCGTCTCGTCCTTGCCGCCGACCCTGGCCCTGATGCCGGTGACAGTGCGGCTTTCGCCATCGACCGCCATGTCGAGATCATAGGCGCGCGTACCGAACTGGACCTTCACGCCCGCCTTTTGCAGATGGGTAAGCAGTGGCCGGACGAAACTGTCATATTGATTGTACTTGGGAAAAACGAGTGCGGAGAGATCGGTCAGCCCGTCGAGCGCATCGAGGAAGCGATGCATGTACAGCTTCATTTCGAGCAGGCTCTGCCAATTCTCGAACGCGAACATCGACCGCCACAGAAACCAGAAATTGGTCTCCAGGAAGCCGGCGCTGAAATAATCCTCGATCGTAATGTCGTCCAGTTCCTCCTTGCGCTTGAGCAACAGGCGGACCAGTTCCCATTGCTGGGGCTTCGTCAGACCCAGCGTCGAGAAATCGCGAATCTCCCCCTGCTTGTGCATGAGGCGCGATTTGGAGAAATTGGGGTCGTTATCATTGACCAGGCGATATTCGTCGAGAACACTGTAGCCCTCGGGCAGTTCGAGCGCCTGGACATCCTGGAACATGTCCCACAGATTGTCGTAGTTCCAGTTCATCTCGCGGCCGCCGCGGATGATGTAACCCTCTTGCGGGTTGCCCGCGCCGTCCAGCGATCCGCCAGCGACTTCGACCGCATCGAGGATCGTGATGTCCTCGCCCTTCATCCCGCCATCACGGATCATGTAGAACGCTGCCGCCAGCCCCGCGATACCGCTGCCGATGATCCACGCCTTGCGACCCTCGACCGATCTCGGCGGCACCGGGCGGTTGCGCATATAGGCACCCATCATGTCGGGCGGGGGCAGCGTGTTTTCGGACCGATGGCTCCAATATCCGCTGGTCGTGTCGTTCTCGACATGGAATGAAGCGCTGGCGTCGATGTCGGGAAATCGGGGGGCGGTCATACGATGCTACCTCGCTGCTGATCCTTAAGTGACGATCTATAGCAATTCGCTGCTAATGGACAGGTCTATCGTCTTGCAAAGATATTCTTACAAATATTTGCTCTTGTTCCTGAGCAATCGTCCGGTATGCTATCCTTGATCACCTTTCGAGGTATCGTTGCCCGTTTATTGTCTGCAACGCCTCCATCGCATCACTGAAGCGACCATCAAGCTGCTGCAAAATAATAATAGTCTGCAGTCAGTGGCCTGGCTCAAGTTGCTCAGGGCATGCAGGTTCGGCTATCGCGCGGCGATGACGGGCTGTGGATCGCGGGATGGGGGGATCGGGACTTTGCGGGATCCCGGTCATTTGGGCTGTTTGCCGATGACGGTCGTCACCCGGAAAAGTAGTGCGCCCGGCAATCGCGGGTATCCGATGAAAGGGTCTGGCCGATGCCCATCGATGTAATGTCCGCGGACATGCAGGCGCGCCGAAGCCGGCGTTATACCGGCACGATCGCGATCGCGGTGATGACGATCACGATCTTCGTGCTCGACACGATCACCGACCTGGAGATCGCCGCCGCCGTCTTCTACGTGGTCCCGATCCTGCTGATCGTCAGGAACTCTCCGCAGCGTGTCGCGACCCGCTATACCCTGTTGTGCATCGCGCTCGCCGGCATCAGCTCGATCCTGACGCGCGGCGGCGACATGCAGGCGGGCGTCGTCAACCTCGTCATCAGCATCGTCGCGATCAGCATCGTGCGGTGGATGGGCGGGCGCATTCTGCTGGCCGAACAGGCGTTCGCACAGGCGCGGGAACAATTGCTGCGCGTGGCACGGGTCAACACGCTCGGCGGGCTGACGGCGTCGATCGCGCATGAGGTGAACCAGCCGCTGGCCGGGGTGGTCAGCAGCGCGGACACGGCACTGCGCTGGCTGGCCGCCGATCCGCCCAACCTCGCCCGCGCGCGGCTGGCGATGCAGCGCGTCGTCGAGGATGCGGGGCGCGCCTCGGCCACGATCGAGCGCATGCGCGCGATGACGCGGCGCGAGCCGGTCGTGCGCGAATCCGTCGACCTCGCCACGATCGTCGCCGAAAGCGTCGCGCTGGCCGCGGACGAGGCGGCGCGCCGCGACATCTGCCTGCACCCCACCGCGATCGACGAAGCGCTTCCGCCTCTGACGCTCGACCGTGTCCAGATGGTGCAGGTGGTCGTGAACCTGCTGCTGAACGCGATAGAGGCGATCAGTGAGGCGGGCGGGCCCGACCGGCTGGTCGGCATCACCGCCGAACGGCGCGGCGCGACCGTGTGCCTGATCGTCAGCGACACCGGCCCCGGCGTCGCCGACCATGCCCTGACACATCTGTTCGAGCCGTTCTGGACGTCGAAGCGCGGCGGCTCCGGGTTGGGGCTGACGATCGCGCGCGATCTGGTCGAGGCGCAGGGTGGCATGCTCCGGCTGGAGCATGGTCGGACCAGCGGCGCGTGCTTCGTCGCCGAATTCCCGCTACCGTGACCGCGAGATGAGCAACCGCAGCGCCAATGGAGCATCGCCGCCCGTTATCAGGATCGTCGACGACGACCGATCGGTCCGCGACGCCTTGACCGACCTGTTCGAGACGCTGGGCATGACCACCGCCGCTTATGCCTCCGTTGTCGATTTCCTCGCCAATGACCTGCCGGATGCGCCCGGCTGCCTGGTGCTCGACGTGCGCATGCCGGGTCAGGGCGGGCTGGAGTTCCAGGCCGATCTCGCGCGGCAGGGCAATCCCCTGCCGATCGTGTTCATCACCGGGCATGGCGACGTGCCGATGGCGATGCGGGCGGTGAAGGCGGGGGCAAGCGATTTCCTGCTCAAGCCTTTCGACAACCAGGAGTTGATCGACGCGGTCAACGCCGCGCTGCGCCGCGATGCCGCCGCCCGGGCGGCGGATGCGCGGCAGGACAGCCTCACCGACCGCTTCGCCAGCCTGACCGCGGGCGAGCGCGCGGTGATCGACGGCGTGGTCGAAGGACTCCTCAACAAGCAGATCGCTGACCGCCTGGGCGTCAGCGAGGTGACGGTGAAGGTGCGTCGCGCCCATGCGTTGCGCAAGCTCGACGTCACCTCCGTCCCGGCGCTGGTGAGACTCTACGACCGCGCCTGGCCATCCGGTTGAGCGTTACAGGCTGGTCGACAGGCTCAACAGGATCTGGCGCGGGGCCGAGCGCATGAACGTCTGGAAATCGCCCGTCACCGAATAGCCGCCGATCCCGACCGAACCGATATTGCGCCGGTTGAACAGGTTGTTGGCGTCAAGCCGCAGCGTGGTGCGCTTCGCGAAACCGAGCGACGGCAGCGCGTAGCTGACATGCGCATTGGCCTGCCAGTAATTCGGCACCATGATATCATTGGCATAGTTGAACGGCTGGTCGAGATAGACGGTGCTGGTGAACCCCGCCTCCGCGCGCCCGTGCCGCGCGGTGAGCTGCGTTACCAGCGAGACGCCGGGATAGCCGGGCTGATAGTTGCCCTTCAGCGGCACCACCGTCCCGGCAACGTTCAGGTCGCTGGCATAGCGCAGCTTGCTGACCGCGGCCGACTGGGAAATCTCCAGCCCCGGCACGATCGTCGCGCTGACGATCGCGTCCGCACCCCACAGCGTCGAGCGCGGAACGATCCCAACCGAGCGCACCGGCTCATATTGCAGGCCGCTGGTGCCGTTGAGCAGCCGGTTGAGGATAATGCCGTAATAGACATCCAGATTGATCCGCACCGCGCCGAACGAACGGTATCCGCCGAGCGTGAAGTTCCAGTCGCGCTCCGGACGCAACGTCGGCAGCGCAGCGTCGAACAGCGCCTGGCTGTCCGCCGCCCAGGCCGAGGAGATCGGGCCGATATTGCCGCGCGACGACACGCGATAGCCGATTTCGGTTTCCGCCACGTCGAAATACAGCGACGACCGCTCGTCGGGGCGCCAGTCGACGCGAAGCTGCGGCAGAAACGCGTTGCGCGCGCGCAGCCTCCCGTTCGGCGCCTGATCGGGCCCGATCCCACCGCCACTGGTGGTGAAGTCCACCGCCTTGAACCCGGCGGTGAGCGTTAGCGCGTCGCTCGGCTTGAACACATCCTGTACGAACATCTGGAACGAATGCGTCTGCCAGTGCGAGGCATTCGTAAACCGGAAGGCCGGGCCATAGACATCATACGGACCGATCGCGCGCAGCGGCGCGCCCTGCCCGAGAAGCGGCTGGTTGTAGGAGGCGAACACCGACGAGGCGTGGGTGCGCTCGACCCACAACCCGGTGGTCAGTATATGGTCGCCGGTCTGATAGCTCAGGCTCGCGGTGCCGCCGAACCGGCGCGGACGGGTCTGCCACACCAGCGAGGAGAAGGGTGCGCCGGTCTGCGACGGAGTCGAGACGTCCGAAATCTCGATGTCCGAACTGCTGACCGCTCCATAGGCCTGCACACTCCCCGACAGTTGCTCGCCGATGTGGAAATGGTGTGCGAGGCTGGCTACCACGTCGCGGGTCGCCTGGCCGGTATCATAGGGGCGCAGCGTCGCAAGCGTGCCGCAACTATACGCGCCGCACGACTTGGCGGCGTTGCCGGGCTGGTTGACATAGGTGGCGTGGGCATAATCCGGGTACAGAATGTCGGTGCCGTTCCAGCCCAGCTTGTTCAGCATGTCGAAGGACGTGTTGTTATAGCCCCAGATCTTGGCGCGCGAATAGGAGACGAACGCCGTTACGTCGCCCCAGGGCAGGTCCTGCACCAGCTTGGCGTTGGCGCGCAGCATATATTGTGATCCCGCACCGGTATATTTGTCCTTCGAGATGCGCTCGACGCCCAGCAACACGCGCGGCCCGCCCGATCCCAGCGTGCCGGTGTTGGCGGTCGCGCTGGTGATGAAGGTGTCGTTCGACCCTATGCCCTGCATCAGGTCCAGCGACGGCTTGGCCTTCGGATCGGCCAGCATGTAGCGGACCTCGCCCCCGTCGACCGAATTGGAGAAGGTACCGAGCCCTGCCGAGCCGGGCGAGACGCTAACCGAGCCGATATTGGCGGTGACACCGATGTTGAGCGGGGCAGTGCCGGTCACGCTGCCATAACTGCCATCGTTGAGCGGCACGCCCTCGAAGGTAACCGCCAACTCGTTCTGGCGAAAGCCCCGGACCAGCAGGAAGCCGTCGGACAGGTCGAGGCCATAAGCGTCGGTCGAGGTGAAGGTGACGCCGGGCAGGTTCTTGATGAGCGCCAGCGCGCTGGTACCGGCCAGCACGTCGGACCAGGCCGCCTTGCCGAGCAGATATTCGCCGGCGGCGACCGGACGATCGGTGCCGGCGACGATGCGATTGCTCGCGGTCACGACGATATCGGACTGGGATGGCGTGGATGACGCGTCAGCCGGAGCCGGCGGCCCTTCGGGAACGGGGGCAGTGGTCTGCGCCCCGGCCTGGACCGGCAGGGCGACAATGGCGCAGGCGAAGGCGAAGAGCGCAGCGGCAGGCTGCGCCTTGCGGGCGTGGTTCATGGCTGGATTCCGTTTGTGAAACGCGTGGCACCGCACCCGGCTCGATGGTCGGGGACCGGATCGGGGCGATGCGGATGTGATCTTTGGGGCGGTCGGTGGCGCCGTCCCCCTGGGGCGACGGCCGGGGCGTCTAGCGCCTGCTACTGTCTTCGATCATATATGGTCCCCCGATTGCGCACGGCGCCCTTGGCTGGCGGGTCGCCCCTCGTGTGCAGCCTCCTATGCCATGCCCGGCGGTCTGGCACCGGTCGCCTTGGTATCAAACCTGATACCTTGGTATAGCTGACACGCCCGATGCCATCGGCGTCGGACCCGACAGGCCCGACCACGATGTCCGTGTCACCTGCGAGGCACGCCGCCTACACCGCCGTCGCGCTACGCCATGTCTGTCCTGCGTCGGAGGCTGGTCCTGACCCCGATGGCGGCAGTCACGGGCACAGCACGCAATCACGAATGTCATCGCCGCGTGATTGGAACACCGCCGCAACGAGAAGCGTTGCAGGCTGATCCGGGTCAATGGAGACCAAGTATGCGTTCCGTCCTGTTTGCCGCCAGTGCGATTGCGTTAGCGCTTGGTGCGCCAGTCCTGGGTCAGGGTAGAGATCCGGCTGGTCCTCCGGGTGGCGGTCCAGATGGTCCGGGCGGCGGCGGGCCTGGCATGGGCGGGCCGCACGCGGTTCCTCCCGGACCTGGGGATGGACCGCGCGGCCCCGGTGGTCCTGCTCCGGACCGTGGTGGTCCGGGCCGCCCCGATGGCGGGCCCGGACCGGAGGCTCATGTCGACCGCGGACCTGGCCCAGGCGGCTTTGGTCCCGGCGGTTCGGGGCCAGGTGGTCCCGGACCGTGGCCGGCACCGATGGGACCAGATGGCGGCCCCGGCGGACCGCCCGATCGCGGACCACGTTTCGCCGGGCCGGATGACGGGGGGCCCGCAGCCCGCGGCTGGGAAGCCGGCGGCCCCGGGCGGCCACGGCCCGGTCCGGGGGGCGGTCCGGGCGGTCCGCCCGACGGCCCGGCTGGTCCGGCACTCGATCCCGCTGCGCCGGCAGGCTGGTTCGCATCGCGAAGGTGGGAAGGCGATCATTATCGCCGGGATTATCGAGCCTATCCGATACCGGCAGGCGCCGGGTGTCCGCCCGGTCTGGTCCCCTATCGAGACGGGTGCGCGGCGCCGGACGACTGGCAACCGTCAGGCCCGCCGCCGCCCCCGCCACCGGGACGCGCCTATAGCTGGGCCGACTGGTATCCCGCGCCCTATTGGCAGGATTCGGGAGACTGGGCTTATCAGGACGGCTATTTGTACCGATACGCCGACGACCGCGACGGCGGGCGTGGTGGCCTTGGCGGGATCATCTCGGCTTTCATCCCGCTGATCGGTGGCGCCCTGTCCGGCGGGAACCTTTGGCCCCGGCAGGTCGCGAATTATCGCGTGCCGGATTATTATGGTCGCTTCTACGGATCGGGATATCGGGGCGATTACGACTATCGCTATGCCGACGACGCGATCTTCGCCGTCGATCCGGGGTCGGGCCGGATCGATTCAATCGCCGGCCTGCTGACCGGGGACGACTGGGCGGTGGGGCGCCCGATGCCCCCCGGCTACGATCTCTACAATGTGCCCATGCCATATCGGGAGCGGTTCGCGGACGGACCCGATCATTGGTATCGGTATAGCGACGGCTATGTCTATGACGTCGATCCGACGACACAGCTCGTTCGCGCGGTAAGCCAGCTGCTGGCCTGAAAATGGTGGGAAAGGGGATGCACGTGACGGCGTGGAAATGGACCGTAGCGGCGATCGCGCTGGCATCGGGGCTCGGGTTGGCGGCGTGCAGCAGCCGAAATGCCGAGGGGAACACGGCAGCGACCACGACGCAGCCAAACCTGAAGAAAGCCCTCGGAGCGGCGGCCGGGCTCGGTGCGATGGCGCAGATGGTCAAGCAAGCCGGGCTGGAGCGGACCTTCGACGGTGCCGGCAGTTATACGCTCTTCGCGCCGACCGATGCGGCGATTGCGGCGCTGCCGGCGGCGGAGCGGCAGCGGCTCGCCAGCGCGGCCGGGCGGCCGCAGTTGATCGCGCTGCTTCGTCAGCATATCGCGCCGGGCTATGTCGCCCGCGCCGATCTGGATCAGGGACTGGCGCGAAAAGGCAGTGTCCGGGTTGCGACGGTCGGCAGTGCGCCGATCATCATCCACAAGCAGGGCGAAGCGATCGTCCTGGGCGCGGGTAGCGACGCGCCGAAGCTGACCGGCGATCCGATCGTGGCAAGCAATGGCGTGATCTTTCCGATCGACCGGGTGTTGCCGCCGCCCAGGCGCTGACCGGCGATGAAGGGCGATGGGGTCCACGAGCCGCAGGTCGGCGTGCGCAACAGCCGATGGTCAGCGAGGCGATCGCCGTTTTCCTGTTGAGATCGAGAATGCGACAAGGCTGGTGTTCCATGAAGCCGTTATCAAGGCGGCATGAGACACGCGCACAATCGTGGCACCTCAAAGGTCCATTACGCCCAATTCATGCCGGTTCGGGGTGGAGCAGATGCAGAATTGGGATGGAAGCGGCACCGATCGCGCCCGCTCGCGCGCCTAGTGTCGAAGGAATGACGACGGGCGGTTGCCCTGCGAAACGCTCCGGCGAGGCGTGCTGCGGCAATCCCGTCGCCTTGACGATATCCTGTAGCAGCGAAGCGGAAAGCCGCCCGCCGATGATGATGAGCGCAGGATCGATCACATTGGCGACGTGATGCAGATACGGCGCAAGCTGTCGCCCGGCGCGGTCGCACCACTTTGCAATGATGTCACCATGGTCTTCGGCGACCCGGTCGAGCCGATCGAAATCGGCCGCATCGATCCCGTTCGCCCGCAGGGTTTCGAGAAGATCCTGCCCCGAGGGGCGCGGCCGATCCAACGGGAAGAAGGTGCCGAGCGGCCCCGCATTGAAATGGGCACCGCGATACAGTCGGTTGTGCAGGAAAAGGCCGCCCCCAACGCCGTGGCCGATATGGACCGCCATGAAATCGCGGCAGCCCTTCCCCGACCCGGCCAGACGCTCGCCCATGGCGCAGGTTCGGCCATCATTCTCGACAAAGACCCGCTCGGCAAAGCGGTCCTGAAACCAGGCACGCGCATCCAGGCCGTCAAAGGCCGGGAAATAGCGATGTGCCTGGAGCAGCGGCGCGTCGACCCGGAAGTCGCCGGGCAACGCGAATCCGATACCGAGCAATTCCTCCGTGCCGATCCCGGCCTCGATGCGGGCGGCAGCGATCGCATCGGCTGCCCCCTTCGCCACGGCTTCGGGCGTCGGCTCGGGCAATATCCGGTGCTGATACGCGCGTTCCGTCCCGGTGATGTCGATGATCGCCGCGTCGAGATATCCATGCGAGAAACTGACGCCGGCGGAGAAGCCCGCCGCGCCGCGTACCGCCATCGGCCGCGCCGGTTGACCCCGGCTGCCTTTGCGCGCGGGCTCTTCTTCCACCAATCCAAAGCGGTCGAGGCTGGCCATCATCTGCGTGATCGCCGATCGCGTCACACCGATCCGCTCCGCGAGTTCGGCACGCGACAAGGCCCCCGCATCGAGCATCAGCGCGACAAGACGCCGGTCTGCGGCGGACAGGGACCAGAGCGAACGGGCGGTTTGCAGCATGGGACGCCGCTACCATGGATCGTTCGCCGCCACCACTCACACTATTAAGTTAAGTAGACTTAAATATGTCATGCACGCGAGCTAGAGGCCTGGTCGACCCGGCGCCGGAGAGCGCCGAACGGATCAAGGGGATCATCGTGACCATGTTCATCTTTCGGATCGGCCTTCTCGCCAGCACCATCCTTTCTGCCATGCCGGCCGCTGCGCGGACCGTTTCGGCACCCGCGGCGACCGCCGAACAGGCCGACACGGCTGCGCCGTCGAAGGACATCATCGTCACCGGCCAGCGTCGCCTCAGCCGCGCGCCACAGGATGCCAAGCGCTCGAGCCTCGCCGTCGTCGACAGCGTCGGTGCGCTGGAGATCCAGAAGCTGACCGACCAGACGGTGGTCGATGCGCTGACCCGCGTGCCGGGCGTTTCGCTCCAGCGCGGCTATCAGTTCCAGAAGGGCTGGTACGCGACGATCCGGGGCCTCGACGGCAATTACAACAGCGTCGACCTCGATGGCGGCATGTTCTTCGATTCGACCCGCAACGATCGTGCCGTCTATCTCGACACCGTGCCCGCGATGGCGATCAACGAACTGGTCGTCACCAAGACGGTGACGCCGGACATGGACGCCAATTCGATCGGCGGTCATATCTCGATCAACACGCTGCGCGCCTTCGACCTGAACGGCGCGGCCGTGACCAAGGGCGATTTCGGCCTCAACCTCTATCAGAATGGCGGCGCGCCCGATCGCCATGGTCCGGGCAAGATCGGCAACCTGGTCGTTAAGCGGACGTTCGGCGCCAATGGCGATTTCGGCTTCGTCGGGTCCGCCTCGTTCCATGACGACCGCTACAGCCAGACCTACAACAACACCTCGGCCTATATCGTGCGCAACGGCATCGACGTGCCGACCAGCGCGCTCCAGCGCGGCGATTTCGACGTGCACGACAAGGGCTTCAGCCTGCTCGGCAAGCTGGAGGCGCGCTCGGCCGACCGCTTCTACGGCTTTGTCGAGACGACCTATTTCAACAGCGACATCCTGCAGAACAATTATCGCGGTGGCACGAGCGTCAACGCCGCCAACGTCACCGCCGCCAGCGAGGGGCAAGGCAGCTTCACCGGCGCCAGCGCGCAGGCCTATAGCCGCGTCTACGACATCTCGCGCAAGCTGTGGACGATCACGACCGGCGGCGAGTTGAAGACCAGTGACAATTCCAAGATCAAGGCGGTCGCCTCGATGGAATCGTCGCATCATGACGAAACGCTGGAAAATGGGGCAATCTATACCTTTGGCGGGCTGAGCGGAAAGTATGGGGTCGGCGACAACCAGGTCGACCTGGCGCTCGATCCGGCGACCGGCTTGTCGAACCCGGCGAACTGGTCGGCCAATCCATCGTCGAACGCGGTCGTCACCCATCTGCCGATGACCGACAAGGTCTATACCGCGCGACTCGACTATAACCTCAACAGCTTCCCGTTCAGCGAAGGGCTGGGCCTGTCGACCGGCGTCAACTGGCGCCGCCTGCACCGCGTGTTCAACCAGTCGGCGGACAATTACACCCTGCCGACCGGCACGCCTTATACGCTCGACAAGGTGCTGGTGAACGGCGGGGCGGGTTCGATCTTCGATGGTCAGGGCGTGGTCTATGTCGATCACGATGCCTATTGGTCGTTCGTGAAGGCCAACGGCACCAACAAGCCGACCACCACGCCGAGCAGCAGCTTCGACCTCACCGAGGACGTGCTGGCCGGCTATGGCGCCGTGCATTACAATAGCGGCAACCTCCATGCGCTGGCCGGCGCGCGGTACGAGAAGACGATCGTCGACGATGACACAGCGAAGCTCCAGAACGGCGCGCCCGTCCCGTTCAGCTTCCACCGCAGCTACGATTATCTGCTGCCCAACGTGCAGGCCTCGGTCGATGTGATGCCGATGCTGCGCCTGAAGGCCGCCTATACCGAAACGATCGCCCGCCCGACGCCGACCACCTTCGCGCAAGGGCTGACGATCAACAATTTCAGCAGCCTCAACGTGATGCTGCGGGGCAGCAACCCGGATCTGAAGGCGCGCCATTCGCGCAACTACGACCTGTCGGTCGAATCCTACCTGCCGCATGGCTATCTCTCGGCCGGGCTGTTCCACAAGGACATCAGCGGTGAGGTCTATTACCTGACCACCACGACCAGCGATCCGACGACCGGCGTGGCGACGCAATTGTCGACGCCGTACAATGCCGCCAGTTCGAAGGTCTCCGGCCTCGAGTTGAGCGGCGAGTGGCGCGACTTCACCGCGCTGGCGTCGTGGCTGGAAGGCTTCACGCTGCGCGCCAACTACACCCGCTTGTGGGGCAGGCTCGACGTGCTTAACGCCGACAAGACCGGCCGCACCATCGATGCGCTCAACCAGCAGCCGAGCTATATGGCGAACGTCATGGCGGTCTATGATCGCGGGCCGCTGACCGGCTCGCTCGCCTATGCGAAACGCGGACAGGCGTTCAACGGCGGGGTCGGCGCGACCTCTGCCGGTGACACCTATATCCAGCCCTATGACAGCCTCGACGCGCGGGTGGCGGTGCGGCCGATCGAGCACCTCGAAATGTTCCTCGCCGCGCGTAACCTGACCAATAGCTGGTGGCGCGAAATGACCGGCGTCAACCGCGACCAGTTGCTGACCGCGATCCGTTCGGGCCGGTCCTTCACGGTCGGCGCGCAGTTCCGGTTCTGACGCCGTCATGCGTTCGGCACGACAACTGCTCGTCGTGGCTCTTGTCGGATCGGTACTCGCCGGTCCGGCAGGGGCGACGGCGCCCACGCCGCTGGAACCGTGGAGCGCCGGGACGCTCGACATCCATCACATCCAGACCGGTCGGGGCAACGCGACCTTCATCGTCGCTCCCGATGGCACCACGATCCTGATCGACGCCGGCGCGCTCGATCCGAAGAATATCGAGTTCGACAATGCCCCGCTGAAGCTCGCCCCGGCCGTGCCGGATGCAAGCCTGCGCCCCGGACAGTGGATCGCACGCTACATCCATCAGGTCGCACCCACGGGTCATGTGCGCATCGACTATGCGGTCATCACCCATTTCCACACCGACCATATGGGCGCGATAAGGCCGGACAGCCCCTGGTCGGCGACCCACGCCTATCGGCTGA
Source organism: Facivitalis istanbulensis (assembly GCF_040560405.1). Taxonomy (NCBI): domain Bacteria; kingdom Pseudomonadati; phylum Pseudomonadota; class Alphaproteobacteria; order Sphingomonadales; family Sphingomonadaceae; genus Facivitalis; species Facivitalis istanbulensis. The sequence continues at coordinate 10,139 of NZ_JAVSCQ010000037.1, read as the reverse complement.
CCGGCATCGCCGATGTCGGCGACGTCCTGCCGATCGGGACGCTGATCGACCGGATCCAGCCCGGAGACCCGCCACCCCATGACGATGCCAGCATCCGCAACTATCAGGCGTTCGCGCGTTATCTGCACGACCGGCGCGGCTCGCGGCTCGCGCCACTGGCGATCGGCCGCACCGATCAGATCGCGCTGGCCCGACCGCAGGATTATCCCGGCTTTACCATCCTCGGCGTGAAGGCAGGATCACGGGTCATGGACGGCCATGGCGGCACCAGGGCCGCTTTCGATCCCACACTGGCGCGCAACGCGGACGGCAGCGCGCAGGAAAACCCGCTCAGCATCGCGCTGAAGCTGTCCTATGGCGCGTTCGACTATTATGCGGGCGGCGACAATACCGGCCTTCACGAACCCTATGCGCCCGATGCGATCGACAGCGAGACGGCGATCGCCCCTCTGGTAGGGCCGGTCGATGCCATGGCGCTCGATCATCACGGCAATCGCGACAGCACCAACAGCGGCATCCTGGCGACGCTCAAGCCGCGCGTGCTGGTCGAGCAGGTCTATACCACCGACCAGCCGGGTGGCGAGGTCGTCCAGCGGGTGGCATCGCAGGCGCTCTATCCCGGTCAGCGCGACCTCTTCGCCACCTGGGCGTTCGAGGCGACGCGCATAGCGCTGGGGCCGATCCTCGACCGGACGTTGACGGCGAGCGGCGGCCACGTCCTGATCCGGGTCGCGCCGGGCGGGGCCAGCTACCGGGTCATGCTGCTCGACCCGCGGGCGCGGACGCCGATGGTCGTGCGCACCTTCGGTCCCTATCAGAGCCGATGATCGGCCAGAGGCCCGTCGATGGTCGCCTACGCCCCGTCTATCCCGTCGCGCGGACTGCTGGCCCGCTATTATGCGGTGCAGTCCGACAAGACGATCGTTATGGGTCGGATGCACGTCATCCTGCTGCGCCAGTTCGGCTAAAGACCTCTCTCCCTTCACGACGGCCGCTGTCACATCGGCAATCCACTTATCCCCCTGTTCAAATTTTCCAAGCCACCTCAAGGAACGCCATGCGCTTCATGGAAATGCCCGCGCAATGAGCGATACCGCCAAGGTCAGCATGACGCTGCCGACGATCGCATCCAGCACACGCCATGCCGAAGGGCGCGCGAACAAGGGGGTCAGTAAACGGGCGGCATAGCCAAGGGTTGCAAACCAACCCATGCTGGCACTCGCCGCGCCCAAGACGAATATCGGGCGCGACGCAGCGGGCTGGGCCATCCCCGCCGCACCCATCAAAAGAACCGTATCGAGATAGACGTGCGGATTGAGGAAGGTGAAGGCGGCGGTGGTGCCGAGCGCCCGGCCAAGCGTGATCCCGCCCTGCGCTGTCACGGCCATCGCCTCGGGCACCATCATCCGCCGGAACGCCTTGAGGCCGTACCAGCCCAGAAACAAGGCGCCGCCGATGAAGCAACTCTTCATTCATGCTCGATTATCCCGCCCTTGCCGCAGTGGCGGCCGTCGTGCGGGAAGGCAACTTCGAACGCACGGCCGAACGGCTCGGCACCACGCCATTAGCCGTATCACAGCGCGTGAAGGCGCTGGAGGAGCGGATGGGAACCATCCTGATCGTCCGGGGGCAACCCTGCACGGCGACGGGCCTTGGCCAGCAATCTGTGCGCCCATGTCGACCATGTTCAGCTTCTGGAGGCGGAGCTCGCGCCAACATTGTCGCTATCGGGACATGGGCCCGAAACGCCCGTCACCCTCAAGGTTGCCGTCAATTCCGACAGCATGGCGACGTGGTTTCCCGAAGCGGCGGCCGACTTCGCCCGCAATAGCGGCTTCATGTTGGAGTTCATCCGGGAGGATGAGGCGCATAAGCACCTCGACGCGGCACTGGCCCTCGCTCACGCCATCCAGCAAGTGCAGCCGCACCACGCCAAGCGCAACAACAATGAGCCTGCGCGTACCGCTCAGCCCGGCGGGATGTTCAAGGCCCCCTCGCCCGTGCCCCCTGGGCCGAAGCTGGATCGCCGCAAACTGGGCAATCAGCGCCTGAAGCGAGGCCCTCGCCTCTCCAACGACGAACTCGTCGCGCGCGGTCTCGGCGAGTATGTCCGCCAACACACGGGATAACCGTATGGCGTGCCTGCCAGGGTCCCAATTGGGATCAAGAAATGGGAATGCCGCTGCTTGATCGAGCCGGTAACGTTGACGGTTGCAATCCGGCTAATCAGAATAGGGCCATGCCTAACACGCTTGACGCCGAAGCATCGCGTCGCAGCCTAATCCTGCGGACCATCTACGCGCTGTGCTTGATGGGTGCGACCTACAATCATTGGTACGCGATATATCACCACGGACTAAATTGGGATTACGGTGGGTTTCCGAAAGGAAGTTCTACGTTTTGGACGGCGCTAGCCTTTTTTGATCCTGCCGCAGTGATCCTCTTATTCGCACGTCCCAACTTCGGGGTCGGGCTGACGGTTTGCGTCATTGTAACAGATGTGATCCATAACGTTTGGATTCAAGCGCACTACTTTCCACCGCTTTTACAATCTTTAGCTGACTCCCCGATGGTGATCGAGCAGATCGCCTTCATGGTTTTCGTGCTGGTGAGCAGCCCATTCGCAAGGACAATGAAGCGATAGACAGCGGCGTAAGCGTCTTTCCCCAATTAGGAACGGCCAGCGAGACGGAGGCGGCGTTCCCGGAATCGTTCGCTTTTCAGGAATCTGGCTGCGTCCCTACCGCTGTCGCGCCGCGATCACGTCCAGCAGAGCGTCAGCGGCTTTGGTGCGATAGCGCTCCTTGTGACGTAGCCCGAAGAAGGGGCGCGGCTCGAAGGCGATCGGGGCGGCGTGCAACCTGCCTGTCTCGATGGCTGGCCCAACCACCAGCGCCGACAGGACGGCAACCCCCGTTCCTGCCTCCACCACGGTACGAACGCTCTCGTTGGACGGCATGGTCAGCGCTACGTCGAGAGTGGTCGGATCGACGTCCCAGCGACGCAGGTTGCTGTCGAACGTCGAGCGCGTACCCGACCCCGGCTCCCGGAGCACCCAGCTTGCCCGACGCAGCCAGGCGGCATCGATCCGGGCGTCACCGAACGGCCGGGCGCCGACCAGCAGCAGCCGGTCCTCATCGACCGGCCAGTGGGCCAGGGCCGGATCGTCGATCTCTCCCTCGACGAAGCCCAAATCGGCCTCGCCGTCATGGACACGGGCTGCCGCCTGTTCGGTATTGCCGATCGTCAGCGCGATCCCGATTGCCGGATGGCGCTCGTGGAAGGTCGCCAGGATCGGCGGCAGCCAGTAGGCGGCGATGGTCTGGCTGGCGACGACCCGCAACGTGCCCCGCTTCAAGCCGCCCAGCTCCTCCAGCATCGTCTCTGCCCGTCCGGCACGTGCGAGAACGCCGCGGGCTTCGGCCAGGAACAGCCGCCCTGCCTCCGTCAGCGCGATACCGCGCCCGACCCGATGGAACAGCTTGACGCCATGCCGGCCCTCAAGCGCGGCGATTGCCGCCGAAGCCGCCGACTGCGTGACGTTCAAGGCGCGCGCCGCAGCGGTTACATGCTCACGCTCGGCCACGGCGACAAAGATGCGAAGCTGCTCCAGCGTCATGCAACGTCCATAGGGGAACCGATCAGCTTCCGCGATTGAAATGATAAAAAGGCTGCGTTGGAGCGATCAGTTGGTGGGGCATAGATCGGCGGGCGGAAGGAAACGCCGTGACCAGTCTTGCCCATCCCCAGCTCGCATCCATGACCCAAGGCGGCAGATTGGCGGTACTGCTGCCGGGCATCGGCCTTTGCCTGGTCGTAACCGGGGCGGCCTATGCCCTGGAGGCCGGCGAGCGTGTTTTGGCCGGCAAGGCGTGGCTGGAAGCACTGGTGCTCGCCATCCTGATCGGCACGGCGGTGCGCAGCCTGTGGACGCCGGGCGATCGGTGGCACGAGGGCATCGCATTCAGCGCCAAATACCTGCTGGAGGTGGCCGTGGTGCTGCTCGGCGCGTCGGTGAGTGCCGCGACCATCCTGGCGGCCGGGCTGCCACTTCTCACCGGCATCGCCGGCGTGGTGGCGAGCGCGATCCTGCTCAGCTTCGGTATCGGTCGGCTGCTCGGGCTGCCCACGCGCATGGCGCTGCTGGTCGCCTGCGGCAATTCGATCTGCGGCAACTCGGCCATCGCGGCGGTGGCGCCGGTGATCGGCGCCGACAGTGACGACGTGGCCGCCTCGATCGCCTTCACGGCGGTGTTGGGTGTGGTGGTCGTGCTGGGCCTGCCGCTGCTGGGGATCGCGCTCGGGATGAGCGGGCTTGCCTTCGGGGCGCTTGCCGGCCTCACCGTCTATGCCGTGCCGCAGGTGATCGCAGCCGCCTCGCCACTTGGCACGACCGCGGTACAGATGGGCACGCTGGTCAAGCTGGTGCGCGTGCTGATGCTCGGGCCGGTCTGCCTCGTCTTCTCGCTGCTGGCACCGCGTCTCACGCCACAGGTGGTGCCGGAAGGAGAGTTCGTGGCGGGTGCGCCTGCCCCCGCGCGGATGGACCTCGCTCACCTTGTGCCCTGGTTCATCATCGGCTTCCTTACGCTGGTCGCCTGCCGGTCGCTGGGGCTGGTGCCGACTATCGCCATCGCGCCGATCAGCCGCGTCGCCACGCTGCTGACGGTCATCTCCATGGCGGCGCTTGGGCTCGGCGTCGATGTGCGCACCGTCGCCAAGGCGGGTGGCAGGGTGACGGCTGCAGTGATCCTGTCGCTGCTAGGCCTGGGTGCGATCAGCCTGACGCTGCTGGCGGCGTTGCACATCGCATGATCGCTTCCCTCTTCCCAAAAACGACGGCGATCGAGACGGTAGAGGCTTTCCCGTTGGGATCCAGACCGTCCGAAAACATCGGTCCTGATTCCACGTCCCGCCAGCGCGGTGTAATCTTCGGGTATGGGGTACATCGAAGGTCATGCCTGAAGATTACACCCGCACGACGCGTGGTGGAATCCGCAACGGGGTTTTCGGACGGTCTCAATGGTCTTTTGAGACTCCTCTCCGGTTGACCAAATAACGGTCGGACAGCATATGTGCGGCAACGGTGATGGATTTCCGCCGGGCCATTTGGCCGAACCGCCCTCGCAAGGGCCGATGATTCCTACCAGGCGCCGTAAGGCAGCAAGGAGGAATCGTGCGCGCGACGTTTCGCAATCTCTACGGTCAGTTCAACGTGGCGGCCTTCGTTCGCGATCGTCACAGCCATGTCGTGTCGGTGCTGCGCTGGGCGTTGATCCTGATCCCGATGGCAGCGACGGTCGGGCTGCTATGCGCGGCTTTTCTGTGGAGCCTCGATGCGGTAACGCGGCTTCGCTTCGCCTATCCTTGGCTCTTGTACTTGTTACCGATCGGCGGGTTCGCCGTCGGGCTGATCTACCACCTGACCGGGCGCTCGGTAGAGGGCGGCAACAATCTCATCGTCGAGCAAATCTACGAACCGGGGGGCGGCGTGCCGCTGCGCATGGCACCGCTCATCTTCTTCGGAACGGTCGTGACGCATCTGTTCGGCGGATCGGGCGGACGCGAAGGCACCGCCGTCCAGTTGGGTGGCAGCCTCGCCAGTGGGTTCGGACGCGCACTCAGGCTGGATGCGGAAGCGACGCGCATTCTGCTGATGACCGGTATCGCGGCAGGGTTCGGCGCAGTGTTCGGGAGGCCGATCGCGGGCGCGGTCTTCGCGCTGGAGGTGCTGGCGATCGGCCGCGTCGAATATCGCGCGCTGGTGCCGTGTCTCGTCGCCGCGCTGGTGGGTGACTGGACCTGCCTAGCGACGGGTATCCATCACGGCATCTACCGGCTCGATACGCTGGTGCCGGTCGATGCGCTGCTCATCGCCAAGGCTGGTGTCGCCGGTGTCGCCTTCGGGCTGGTGGGGCTGGCCTTTGCGGAAGCCAATCATGCGCTCGGTGGATGGCTGAAGCGCGTGCTGCCCTATGGCCCGCTGCGCCCCGTCATCGGCGGGCTAGCTGTGATCGCACTGGTCTGGCTGTTCGGCACGCGCGACTATCTCGGTCTCGGCACGCTGGCCGGGACGCCGGACGGCCTGACCATCGCCAGCTTCTTCGGTCCTGACACGCATCCGTGGAGCTGGGCGCTGAAGCTGCTCTTTACCGTCGTCACCCTGAGCGCCGGGTTCAAGGGCGGGGAGGTGACGCCGCTGTTCTTCATCGGCGCGGCGCTCGGCAATGCACTCGCGCCCATGTTCGGGGTGCCCACGGGAGTGTTCGCTGCGATCGGCTTCGTGGCGCTGTTCGCGGGCGCGGCCAACACGCCGCTCGCCTGCACCTTCATGGGGATTGAGCTGTTCGGTGCCACCCATGCGGTACCGATCGCGGTCGCGTGCTTCGTCGCCTATCTCTGTTCGGGCCATAACGGCATCTACCTGTCGCAACGCGTCGCCGTGCCCAAGGTGCCAGCCGCGGACCTCACACCCGACGCGACCCTGCGCGATGCCCGGACGCACCGCGCTTCCCGCCGGCGTACGCGCGCCTGATCCTGCTTCCTGTCGAAAGTTCTGCCATGCCTGACCGTTTCACCGTCCAGCACCGCGAAGTCGGGATGCTACGCATCTATCTAAAGCCGTCCGATAACATCGGCCCCCGTCGCTTTTGGGGTGCGAAGCCGCTCTGGCGGAGCGCCGGCCAGCGGACTGTTTCAGGCGGTAGCTGTCACCATTCATGGTGAGGATGGAGACGTGGTGAGTGAGGCGGTCGAGCAGTGCACCGGTGAGCCGCTCGGAGGCGAGCACCTGGGTCCAGTCCTCGAATGGCAGGTTCGAGGTGATGATGGTCGAGCCGCGCTCGTAGCTCTGCGACAGCACCTCGAAGAGTAGTTCGGCGCCGGTTGCCGACAGCGGCACATAGCCGAGCTCGTCGACGATGAGCAGCTTCACGGCCGCCAGGTCCCGCTGGAGCTTGAGCAGGCGCCGCTCGTCGCGGGCCTCCATCAGCTGGTTGACCAGCAAAGCGCCAGCTGTCGTTGCCGGTTTCGACGATGTCGCAATGGTGGATAATGCGGTCGAGCAGCGCGGTGGTCATCTTGGGGTCGCCGAAGACGGTGGGCCACTCGCCAGCCATTCTCGGCGAGATGCGCCAAGCCGTCGGCGTCGTTCGCGTCGGTCTTGTTCGCCGCCATGTCGAGCGTTGCCTTCGCATGGCGCGCATCGATACAGGTCGCCGGCAGCCCCAGCGCGGTCAGCTCGTGATAGAACCACACCGACAGCGGGCCGGTTTCGAACACGACCCGTTTCGCATCCGGCGCACGCTTGCGGATCAGCTCAGCCAGCGCCTGCGGGTCCGAAGCACATTTGCCGCGCCAGATCTGCTTGCCCGAATGTCATATGGAGACGGCCGTCTCTTTCAACGACACGTCCAGACCGATATACTCGCCCATGGTTGTTCTCCGTGCGATGCCTGGGCCCTGCGCCAGTCGTGAGCCCGTCTGTCCATCCTATCGGGGAACAACCACCTGTATGCCGTCCTCATGAAAGCCGGGACTCAGGGCAGATCGCTCCGCGATTACCCCATGTTTTGGGAATGAAAGCGAAAGGTCCGACCAAAGCGCGACACTGCCATCACGCAGCTATTACGACACTGAAACAAGACTTGCAAGCAATTCTCAATAGCGTAGGCAGTCCTGCAAGAGGGGCTTGGCTTATGATACAACCTTCACGGCATGGAAACACGACCTTCACCATATGGGCAAGCCTGTTGGTGACATCAGTCATGCCAGCATCTGGTTGGGCGCAAGCGATCGAGCGAGCGACGGTTCCTACGGCACCGGACGCAGATGGGGCGGATATCGTCGTTCAAGCCAGCCGATCGACCGATGGCTACCGGCCGGCTGATTCCTACGTCGCCACTGGCATCTCCGCCGACGTGCTGGATACCCCTCGGTCGATCAGCATGGTAAGCCAGCAGCTTCTCCAGGATCGCGGCGTCGTCAACCTGGAGCAGGCGATCCAGACCTTGCCAGGCGTCGCTCAGGACAACAGCTTCGGCGGAACGCAGGACAGCTTCAACATTCGCGGTTTCCGCGTCTATTCCTCCACGGCCTCGACCAACCCCGGCATCCTGATCGACGGCGTGCGTGGCGCGATGGCGAGAGGCTTCCAGGCGAACACCGATCGCGTCGAGCTGCTGGCGGGACCATCGGCTATGCTCTACGGGCGGACCGAACCTGGCGGCGTGATCAACATCGTCCGCAAGCAACCGCTCTACACGCCCTACCACTCGGTCGAGGCAGACATTGGCAGCTATCGACAATACCGTGCGGTTGGCGACACGTCAGGACCGGTCGCTCCATTGGGCGATGGCGAACTGGCGTACAGGCTCGTCGTGTCCGGCGAGAGGCAGGGCTATTGGCGCAACGTCGGCCATGACATGCTTGACGTGCTGGTCGCCCCCTCGCTCGGCTGGCGGAACGACAAGCTCCAGGCGGTGTTAGCCTACGAATATAACGACAGCACCGCACCGCTCGATCGCGGCACGATCCTGGCGTACGGCGTGCCGGTCGCGACGCCGCGCAAGCGCAGCTTCGCGGAGGATTTCTCCCGGTATCACAACCGCAGCCACTTCCTGCGCGGCAACATCGACTACGAGGTGGAGGACTGGCTGACGCTGCGAACGCGCGCCGCCTACATGAGCTATCTCTCGTCGGACGTGCAGGTAAACCCGTATCGGCTGAGCGCCAACGGCAACCTGTTGCGCTATATCTTCGCCAACCGGGACGACCGGCAGGACAACACCTACGTGCAGGAAAGCGCCGTCGCGACCTTCGACACCGGTGAGATCAAGCACGAGCTGCTGTTCGGCGGCGATTATCGCTACCAAAATCGTCATCAGCGCGGGCAGGACTTCTCCGGCGTCCTCAGTGGCTTCAACATCTACAATCCGGTCTATGACCAGATCAGCGAAGCCGATGCCGAACCGCAACCGAGCGAGGGACCCTTCTTCATCAATCGCAGTCGCGAATGGGGTGTGTTCGGCCAAGACAGCCTGACGCTCGGCCGGCTGACGGCAGTGGGCGGCCTTCGCTGGGCGCACATCACGCAGTTCGGGTCTTCACGGGGTGAAGTGACCGATGATTCCCGCAAGGGCGTCTTCCTGCCGAGCGCATCGCTGCTCTACCGGCTGACCGATCATGTCACCGCCTATGCCAGCTACAGCACCTCGTATCACCCAAACGCCTCGGTGCCCGCCACGCCGCTGACTCCCGCAACAGGGCCGTTCGCGCCCGAGAAGGGCAAGGGCTGGGAGTTCGGCGCCAAGGCCGAGTTCATCGGCGGCAAACTGCTGACGACGGCCGCCCTGTTCCGGATCGACAAGCGCAACGTGCTGACCACCTCCAACGACGTCACCTCCGCGGTAGGCAGCGTCCGGTCGCAGGGAGTGGAGCTGACGGCATCCGGCCAGCTCACACCCGCCTTGAACCTGACCGCCGCCTATACCTACCTCGACGCCACCGTCCGCGACGACCCGACATTGAGCGGGAACCGCTTCGTCAACGTACCCCGCAACAAGGGTTCGGTGTTCGGCGCTTATGAGATCAAGGCGGGGGCGCTGAAGGGACTGGCGTTCGGCTCTGGGGTCACGACATCGAGCCGGATTGCCGTAGATACGGCCAACACCGCGTTCCTGCCCGGCTATGCGACCGTCGATGCCGTGCTGCGCTACCGGGCGCGGATAGCTAACGGCCTGATTTACCGCGTCCAGCTCAACGCCCGCAACCTGCTCAACCGGACCTACTACCCATATTCCAATGGCAGCTACCGGATCGGGGTCGGTGAGCCGCGGACGGTGATGGTGACGGGCAAGATCGAGTTCTGACCGCATGGCGGGTTCGGCACCGGCACGACGACTATGGCTGAAGGCCATAAGTGGATCGGCCTCGGCTTCCTCTTCCTGCTTGAAGCGACGACCGGCTGCATCCTGGTTTTCCAGCACGAGATTTCGGCCAGCCTGAATATTCCCTATTGTCCTGATTCTGAAATAATATTGATTTGCTGATGCGCGGTATCGAGTGTCCGCAGGCAGAAGCGCTGGATAGAAGCGAGAATGTCGTCGGCGGACTTTGCCCATCTGAAGGGTTTGGGGTCT
>NZ_JAVSCQ010000036.1:0-41333 GCF_040560405.1 Facivitalis istanbulensis | reverse complement strand
CGCCAACGGCACGGGGAAACCCGCGCCCGTGTGGGGGGAAGCTACGTCCGGGCTACGCCCGGCCTCCGCTTCCCCCCACACGTCATCTACGATGTCGCTGACCCTTCAACTGCGATGTCGCTGTGCACAGCGCGCCGACGTCAAGCTGACCTTCTATCACAACCGCATCTCCAACGTGGTCGAGCGGTCCACCCAACTTCAGTTCAGCAATATCCACGACCAGACGATCGCGGGAATCGAGGCCGAGGCGCGGGTCGATACGGGCGGTTTCTACACCCAGGTCGGCGCCGCCTTCATGACGACCAACCGGGTCTGTGACGAGAGTGCGGCAGCATTGGCGGACCGGAAGAACGGCAGCATTCCCAATTGCGTCAAATATGGGTTCCCGGACGGCTTCCTGCTGACGCAGGCGACGCCCGAACAGACGGTGAATTGGACGATGGGTGGCCGGTTCCTGGACAGGCGGCTCGAGATTGGCGGGCGGCTGACCTATTACAGCCACTATAACAATCCGTTTTTCGAGAAGATCGCGAACCTGCCCCGGGAGCAGCAGATCGACGTCTACTCGCTCAACGTGCCGTTTAGCTGGGGCACGATCCTCACCGCCGACGCCTATGTCCGCTACCGGGTCAATGATCGCTTCTCGGCCGAACTGGTCGGGACCAATCTCAACGACCGCTATTATGCGGACCCGCTGACACGCTCGCTGATGCCCGCGCCCGGACGCACCGTCCGGCTGAGCCTGACGGGCCGGTTCTGATGATCCCGAAATTCGACCCCGCCACCCAGATCCATCCTGAAAGCCGGACATGGGGAACGGGGCCGGATCGATGCGCCCGAAGCGATCGGACGCACACAACCGCAGGAGTAATAGCATGACCTCCATTCAGATGAAGACCATCATTCTCGCTGGGCTTGCCACGGTCCTGACCACTGGCACGGCCCATGCCCAATTCGCGGGCGGGTCGAGTGACACCGACACGGTGAGCGTGGGTGCCAGCGACGTGAATGGCGGCCCCCATGTTGCCGGGCGCGCCGGAATCGGCGTGCCGGGGACCAATGGGCGGCGCGTCGATTTCCAGGGCCTGAGCCTATACACCCCTCCCGACCTGAACGGCGTGCGCCATCTGAACATGGCCACGAGCAGCACGAAGGATCATAGCCAATATGGCGATTTCCGCTTCGCGCGGGTCGGATCGGACGATCTGTGGATCGGCGAATGGTCGCAGACCGGCAGCGCCTCGGCGGGTGACCACAGCGTCTATTATGTCGGCAACACCAGCGGCACCACCGTCCCGACCAGTGGCACCGCCACCTATGCCGTCAAGGGCATTGGCGACTATGCCAACAAGGGTGCGCTGAGCGGTACGCTGACCGCCAATTTCGGATCGGGCACGTCGGGCACGCTGAGCGGTAGCCTAGCCAACGCTTCGACCGGCGCGGGGGTCGATATCGGTACGGCACGGATCGCTGGGGCCAGCTTCGCGGGCAACGGTGCCACCGCCACCCAGTCGGGCAGCACGGTCGCATCGAGTGGTGCAGTGAACGGCCGCTTCTTCGGCGCCAATGCGGCGGCGCTGGCCGGGACCGTCAAGTTCGACGGTGCGCGTCAGCATGACACCGCGTTCGGCGGCACGAAGAACTGACGCTAAGGGCCGGGGCTCCCGTCACTCCCTTGCGGGAGCCCCGGTTCCGTGCCGATCCCGATGCGCCACGCCCCCATCTGTTTCCTGACGCTAGCCCTGCTGCCGCTGGCCGCGCCCGCCGCCGCGCAGAGTGCGCGCAGCGACGATACCCGCCTGCGCCTCGACCCCGGCATCGATCGCCGGGCCACGCCGCAGGAGCGCGAGGCGATGGATGGCGCCGAACCGCCCGACCGCATCACCATCGACGGGCAGGTCTACACGGTCGGCAACACGCCCGACGATCTGGGTCGCGCCCTCTACCTGTCGGTCGCCCGCAAGAACTGGGTCGATGTCCGCCGCTTCCTGCCACGCTATCTCGCGCTCCCCCGTCATGACCCGATGCTGGTAGCCTGGGCGCGCGGCGGGCTGGCGCGCAGTGAGGGGCGGCTGGGCGAAGCGGAACGGCAATATCGCGCGCTGCTGGCGATCCAGCCCGACTTCCTGCCCGGCCGGCTCGAACTCGGCCGCGTCCTGTTCGAAAACCGCAAGGATCGCGAGGCGCGCCGTCTGTTCCGCGCGGTGCGCGGGGATCTGGCGGGGCAGGGCGAACAGGCCGTTGGCGTGCGCCGGACGGTCGACACCTTCCTCGCGGTGCTCGACCGGCGCGGCGGATGGCAGGGCATGATCGCCGCCGGTCCCGGTTACAGCAGCAACCTCAACCAGAGCTCGGCGAGCCGGACCTGCCTGTTGAGGGGGGAGGACGGCCTCTGCCTGATCGATCGCACCCTGCCGCCCGCGATCGCGTCTGTCGGCCTCAATATCGAAGGGAGCGTCAGCCGCCGGATCGCGTTGAAGGGGCAGGGCGGCCTGCTCGCGCGCGCGTTCGTCTATGGCGATGTCTGGCCGGGGCAGGGCGCGTTCGATCAGGCGACACTGTCCGTGCAGATCGGTTATGATCACCAGACCGCCCGGCGCAGCCTGACCCTCTCGCCGACGATCGATCTCGCCAGCTACGGCCAACGGTTGCTCTACACCGCGCCGGGCCTGCGGGCGGAGGCGATGATCACCCCGTCACCCGACACCGCCCTGCGCCTGGAGATTGCGCGCCGGGCGTTCGACTATCGACGGGGCTTTGACGATCTCGACGGCGCATTGACCGAAGCAAGTGTGACCGGGTGGCTCTCGCGGCCGCACGGCTGGACCCTGTTCAGCGGGGTCGAGGCCGGCGACAAGCGCGCGGATGCGCGCGCCAATGCCTATCGCCATTTTGGTGCCCGGCTGGGCGTCGTGCATGGCTTTGCCGACTGGGCCGAACTGACGCTGATCGGCTCGGTCCGCCAGCGCGACTATCGGGCCTATAGCGAATTGCTGGAGGCTGTCCGCCACGACCGCGAGACGAACCTGACCGCCGTGCTGCGCCTGCCCAGGCTGCGCCTCGCCGGGCTGACCCCCAACATCCTTCTTCAGCACAACCGGGTGAAGAGTAATGTCGACTGGCTCTATTCCTATCGTCGCGACGCCGCGAGCATCAGGCTGGAACATGCCTTTTGAGGTGCATCGCTCGGGCTATCACCAGCCGAGGCAGGCGCGGGCGTTCGGGACGGCGGCGCTGGCGGTGGGGGGGATGCTGGTGGCGTTGCTGTTCAGCATCCGGCTGCTCACGCCACCGACCCCGGTCATCGAGGCGGGGAAGATGGAGGCGTTCGTCGCGCGATCGATCCCGCTCGACCAGCCGGCGGCGGCGCGTTCCGATCCGTGGCCCCCCGATCGCCAGCCGCCCGCCACGGTGATCGCGCCGCCCGCACCGCCGCTGGCCGTCAGCGTCCCGGTGCTGGTCGCCCCGCCATCGGTCGCGGTTCCGGTACATGCCCCGCTCGCGCCGCCCGCGCCGGAACGGGCGCTTCCATCGACCGCGATGCCGTCCGCCCATCCGGTTGAGAGCCCAGCCCGACCCGCGCCCGCCGCCCTCGGCACCGCCGCACCGGGGGCCGCGGCGGCGGACTGGCGCGCGCGGCTGCTCGGTCACCTCAAACGCTATCGCCGCTATCCGCGCCAGGCAGAGGCGGCCCGCCAGCAGGGCGTCGTGCGCGTCGCCATCACGCTGCGCCGCTCGGGCGATGTGGTCGGGGTCGATATCGTTCATGGCAGTGGGTATCCGCTGCTCGACATGGAAGCCCGCACGACGGTGAGCCGGGCCTCGCCCCTGCCGGCGGTCGACGAGGCCATCCCCGACGATCCGGTCACCGTGGAAGTGCCGATCGACTTCGCCCTGCGCCGCTGACCCTTCTCATCCCAGCCCCAAGGATCCTTGCCATGCCCCCTGTCGCTTCCCACGCCGATCCCCGCCCGGCAATCGCCATGCCCGCGCGCACCGCATCCCGCTCGCAGCGGCTGATGCAGGCGACCCGCAGCGCGCATGACGGCCTGGACACCCGGATCATCTCCGCCGAGCCGTTTCGGGACCGCGACCGCTATGGCCGCCTGCTCGCCATGCAGTATCGCTTTCATCGCGCCATCGACGGGCTCTACATCCGGGCGCTGCCGCTTCCGGCGGCGCTGGACCTGCCCGCCCGGCGGCGGTTGGAGCGGGTGCGGCAGGATCTGGCGGACCTGGGCCATTCCGCGCCGCCGGACAGCGAACGGCCGTTCGACGCGCGTCATGTCGCGCCTGCCACGGCCATTGGCTGGCTATGGGTGGCCGAAGGGTCGACGCTGGGCGCGGCTTCGCTCTTGCAGCGGGCGGCGGCGCTGGGGCTGGACGAAGCGTTCGGCGCGCGGCACTTCGCCAGTCATCCGGACGGGCGCGGACGGTATTGGAAGAGCTTTGCGGGAGCGGTCGACAGGCTGGACCTGGACCAGGTGGACGATGCCATGATGCTGAACGGCGCGCGCGATGCCTTCACCTATGTCCGGGCGCTGGCCGATGACAGCTTCGCCTGACGGCGGTGCCGCGCGGTGATCCGGCTCGGCTGGCTGTCGCTGGGGATCGTCTGTGTCGGGCTGGGGATCGTCGGCGCGATCCTGCCGCTGATGCCGACGACGATCTTCCTCATCCTGGCAATGGGGTGCTTTGCCCGTTCATCGCCGCGGCTGGAGGCGCGATTGCTGGACCATCCACGCTTCGGCCCCACGCTGCGCGCATGGCGTCGTGACGGCGCGATGAGCCGGCGGGCCAAGGCCATGGCGTGCGGTGGCATCGCGACCGGCTATGCGATCTTCCTTGTGACCGTTCGTCCGACGACCATCGTCCTTGCGATGGTGGCGTTGGTCATGACGGGTTGCGCCATCTATATCGCAACACGGCCGACCGCCACCTCCTGATGCTGCGTGGCCAGTGATCCGGGGCCGATACGCCATGGTCGGCAATGACGGAAAAGGGGCACGGGAGAATGGTCGCGCGAGCGCCGGATAAATCGGTTGTCATCAGCGTGCAATAATTCGCGCGATGTAACCCGCTCGCACAAGACTGGCGAATCAGTCTGCTACCGAGTTCGGATGACGATCGATCTAGCGCATGGACGAAGAACGCGACGCCATAGCCTTGTGGGTTGCAAGGGAGATACTGCCCTGCGAGCGGTCGGTCCGGCTATGGCTTGCCCGGCGGTGGCGGGGGGTGGTCGATGTCGATGACGTCATCCAGGAAGCCTATTGTCGCCTGTCATCCCTGAATTCCGTCGCGCATATCACCAATCCGCCAGCCTATTTCCGAAGGACGGTCCACGCGGTCGCGACCGACGCCGCGCGCCAGACCTATGGGAAAAAAGTCATTCCGATGACGGAATTCGACTTCTCCAACGTCTTGGATGAGGGGCCGTCGGCGGACAGGGCCATTGCAGCGAGCCAGGAACTGGGGCGTGTCCACGCCCTGCTTTCCAAAATGTCGGAGACCTGCCGTCGCGTGATCGTGCTGCGACGGATCGAGGGGCTGTCGCAGAAGGAGACGGCCAGCAGGCTGGGCGTGAGCGAACATGTCGTGGAGAATCACATCGCCCGTGGGTTGAAGCGGATGCTGAACGAAATAGCGGAGCAGGACGGACCACAAATTGATGAAGAGGATAGGCTGATTGGCACGCCCCGGTCCCATTGATGCCGTAGAAGAACAGGCGATCCGCTGGGCTTCGCGCGCGGAATATGGCGATATGACGTCCGCGGAGCGCGCGGAGCTTGAGGCGTGGCTGAAATGCGACAGGCGCCATCAGGGCGCGTTCCTGCGGGCGCGGGCCGGCCTCTACGCGATGGAAGATGCCGTTATCGGCGCGCATCGGGGCGCCGCCGCCCTGAACGACAATGACGTGGCGGGGCCGCGACAGGCATGGGCGCCGCGCGCGCATGGCTGGATCGGCCGGGTCGCGGTCGGCATGGCGGCGTCGCTGACCCTGGCGGTTTTCGGCGGCGGCCTTCTTTACCTGCAACAGTCCGAGCCGCACGCGCAAGGCAGGGTGCTGAGCCTGGCCGATGGCTCGACCGCGCGTCTGGCGGAGGGGGCGACGATCCGGTTCGAGCGGGCGGACGGCATGCGCAAGGTCACGCTGGTTCGTGGCGAGGCCACGTTCGAGGTCGCCAAGGACAAGGCGCATCCCTTCGTCGTGTTTTCCGGTGATGTTTCCGCGCAGGCGACGGGCACCGTCTATTCGGTCGCGCGTGTCGGCGACACCGGCGGGACGGTGGAGGTCAAGGAAGGCAAGGTGCTGGTCTGGGCGCGCGACGAGCGGGATCAGGCGGTGCTGCTGCGCGCGGGCGGCAAGCTGACGCTGGAGCCGGGGCCGGAGGATGAGCCGTCGCCGGTCCCCATGGCAAAGACCCCCGTCAGGATGCCACCCTTGCCCGCGCCTCAACTGGCTCAGATCTCGCTCGACAACGACCGGATTGCCGATGCCGTTATCCGCTTCAATCGCGTGAATGAGACGAAGATCGTGATCAAGGATAAGCCGATCGGCGAACTGCGGATCGTCGGCCTGTTCCGTGCCAATGAGCCCGAGCAGTTCGCAAAGGCGGCGGCCGCCATCGCGGGCGCCGATATTGCGAAGAGTCAGAATGAAATTGTAATATACATGAAATAAAAACTTCAAAAATAATTAATTTTATTTCCTGACGGAAATCAAAACGGACGACCGTCTTTGCTTTCAGAGTTTCGAAAGCGGGGACATATATTCAATGCGCAGCCTTCAATTCTGGTCCGCGGCCTCTGTGGTCGCGGTGGCGGTCAGCACGTGCCTTGCCGGTCCGGCCTATGCCGCGACCCAGACCTTCAACGTTCCGGCCCAGGCCGCATCGGCGGGCGTCCGGACTTTCGCCAAGCAGGCGGGCATCCAGATCATCGTGGCGGGCCGCGATGCCGATGGACGGCGCACCAATGCGGTGCAGGGCGTGCTGGACGTCACCGTTGCGCTCGATCGGCTGCTGGACGGTACCGGCCTGTCGGTGCGGTCCTTTTCCGGCAATGTCGCGGTGGTGGGCCTGAACGACGATGTCGCATCGACGGACAATCCCATTGTCGTCACCGGATCGCGGATCGCGCGCCCGGAACTCGCCTCGCCAATGCCGGTGAGCGTGGTCAACATGGATGAATCGGCGCGACTGGGCCGGGTCACCGCCTATGACGCGCTGATGCGGGAACCCGCCGTGGCGCCGGGCATCGGCCCTTCGACCTCCTATGGCGAATCCTGGGACGGGGGCATTTCGGCGGTGTCGCTCCGCAACCTCGGCACCAATCGCAGCCTGACCCTGATCGACGGGATGCGCCGCGTGTCGGGCTCCGCGCGCTCGTCGGCGGTGGACATCAACATGATCCCGCCCGCCATGATCGAACGGATCGAAGTGATTACGGGCGGTGCCGCGGCGATCTATGGCGCGGATGCGGTGACGGGCGCCGTCAACATCATCACGAAGCGCGCGCCGGAAGGGCTGAACCTTTCGGTGATGAACGGCATCTCCCGCTATGGCGATGCGGGCCAGTTCGCGCTGTTGGCGTCGACCGGCGGAAAATTCGCGGAGGATCGCGGGACCTTCGCGCTGGGCGGGACATATTCGCGCACGGCCGAGATCAATCCGATGCAGCGTCCGTTTGCGCGCAATCTCATCACCTATCTGGGCAATCCGGCCAGCGACAGCGCGCATGACGGCATTCCCGATCAGTTCACGGCCTATGATAACCGGCAGGTCTATTACATGTACCAGCCGACCTATTATCTGAACGGGCAATCCTATGTCGTCGACGGCGGAAAGCCGCATGCGGCGCGGCCCCATGATCGCGTTTCCACGACGGGCGAATTCGCCGATGGCGAAGGCGGCGAGGGGCGCAATCTTTACGACAATGATCAGCTGCGCGGGTCGTTCAGGAACTATGCCGTTATCGGCCGGTTCGACTATCAGTTGAACGACGCGATCACCTATGGCGCGCGCTTCGATTATGGTCGCTCGCTCTACACCGGCGCGGTGAATTACTGGCGCGACGACAGCCGCAAGCGCTGGTTCAGCGGCGCGGGCGGATCGGTCGCCTATCTGGACAATCCGTTTCTGCCGTCCGCCATCCGGCAGGTCATGGTCGATAACGGGTTGACCGCCCTGCCGATCAGCCGCGCCTATTCCATTTTCCCGATGGAGCAGGACAAGCATGATCGCGAAAGCTTCACCTTCTTCACCAACCTGGCCGGAAAGCTGGCGGGCAAGTATAATTGGGAAGTCTATTATCAATATGGCCGGACGCGCGACGATGTCCGCGCCACCAATCTTCCCTACATGCCGCACTGGCTCGCGGGGCGGGACGTCATCGCCGACCCGACCACGGGGGCACCTGTCTGCCGTGACGCCACGGCCCGCGCCAATGGCTGCGTTCCGTTCGATATCTTCAGCATGTCGCCCGTCTCGCAGCAGCAGGTCGCATATCTGCTGCGCGATCGTCACGAACAGCGCACCAATACCCAGGAGATTTTCGGCGGGAGCGTCACGGGCAGCTTCCTGTCGCTGCCCTATGGCGACGTCTCCTTCGCATTGGGGGCGGAGCATCGTCGCGACACGCTCAAGACCACCGACGATCCGCTCGCGCTGAATGGCGAACTGACCTATGTCGGGTCGGACGCGCCGGTGCATCCGGAATTGGACAAGAGCATCAAGGTCTCGGAAGTCTATGGCGAGTTGGTGGTGCCGCTGCTGCGCGACCTGCCGTTCGCGCACCGTCTGGAGATTGAGGGCGCCTATCGCTATTCCGACTATAGTACGGTCGGCGCCACCAACACCTGGAAAGCGGGCGGCACCTGGTCGCCGATCAAGGACATCACGCTGCGCGGCGTGCGGTCGCGCAGCGTTCGTACCCCCAATTTCGGTGAGCTTTATTCGCCGCAGAGCCGGTCCTATGCCGGGTTCTTCGACGATCCCTGCTCGACCGGCTTCTACGATCAGAATCCCACGCGCACCGCGAACTGCAAGGCGCTGGGCATCCTCTCGCCGCTCAAGCGCTATTCGGTCGACACGGTGCGGACCACGGGCGGCAATCCCGATCTTCAGCCCGAAACGTCCAACAGCCTGACGCTCGGCGCGATCTTCCAGCCGAGCTTCCTGCCCGGTTTCGACATGACGGTCGATTATTGGGACATCGATATCAAGGGCGTCATCTCGCAGTTCAGCTACCTGACCGTGATGAAGCTGTGCGTCGATCTGCCCTCGATCGACAATGTCTTCTGTCGCCAGGTCGATCGCGATGCCAATGGCCATGCGACGGCGGTGCGGTCGTTCAACATCAACGCCTCGCGCATGTATGCCCGAGGGATTGATTTCGGGATGCGCTATCGCAAGGCGATCGGGGCGGGCATGTTCAGCGCCGGGTTCAAGGGCACCTGGCTTATCAAGCAGATCGTCGAGACGACGCCGGGCAGCGCCGAGGGCGATGTGCGCTATGACGGCGGCTATTCCGACCCGCGGTTCCGTGGCACGTTGTTCACCGCCTATGATATCGACCGGGCGAGCGTGGCGATCGACACCCGCTTCTTCAGCGCCGCCAAATATGATGTGAATGCGGCATCGCCGGAATCCTATGACAACCAGCATATACCGGCGCGCGTCTATAATGACCTGTCATTCCGGTACAAGGTTACGGACGGGGCCACGCTTGGCCTGGGCATCAACAACATCATCGACGTCAAGCCGCCACGGGTGCCGGGCGTCTACACTGGCAATGCCTATTACGACAATGTCGGTCGCTATTTCCATGTCGATGGACAGTTCAAGTTCTGAACACACCGATATATAATATAGGACACCCCATCATGATGCCCGATATTCAGCGACGGCAGTTCATCGCGGGGAGTGCGCTGGGGCTGGGGGGCTTGCTGCTCCCCGGCTTCCGCGCCTCCGCCATGGTTTCCTTCACCACCGGCTTCACGCACAATGTCGCGAGTGGCGAACCCGGCCCGGACACGATGCTCCTGTGGACGCGCTACGTGCCGGCGGGCGCGCAGGATTCGGTGCATCTGCAGGCGGAGGTCGCACAGGATCCCGCATTCGCCCGCATCGTCGCGGGAGGCAGCGTGCGTACCGGTGCCTATCGGGACTGGACGGCCAAGATCATGGTCGATGGACTGGAGCCCGGCACCGTCTATTGGTATCGTTTCGTCGCCCCTGACGGGACCAAATCCCCGACCGGCCGGACCAGGACGCTGCCGGTGCTGAATGTCGACCGTTTCGGATTGGCGCTGTTCTCCTGCTCCAACCTGCCCTTTGGCTGGTTCAACGCCTATGCCCATGCGGCCGCGCGTGACGATGTCGACCTGTGGCTGCATGTCGGCGATTATCTGTACGAATATGAGCGCGGCCGTTATCCGTCCGCGCGCAATATTGTCGCCGGACGGGTGGTCGAACCCGCCGGCGAGATGATCGAGCTGGCGGATTATCGGATGCGCTATGCCTGTTATCGCGCCGATCCGGATTTGCAGCGCCTTCACCAGATCGCACCGATGATCGCGCAATGGGACGATCACGAAACCGCCAATGACTCCTGGGAAGGCGGCGCCGAGAATCATCAGCCCGCGACCGAGGGGGATTGGAGCCGCCGTCGCAATGCCTCGATCCAGGCTTTTCGCGAATGGCTCCCCGTGTCCGACGAGCCTTGGAAGAGCTATCCCATCGGTCGTCTGGCCACGCTCTATCGCACGGAATCGCGCGTCCTTGCGCGGACCCGACAGATCGAGACGAGCGAGGTCGTGCGGGCGATGGCAACTCCGGCCGCGTTCGAGCAATTTCGCGAACGGCAATTGCAGGACCCGTCCGCGACGATGCTCGGCTCCGTGCAGGAAAGCTGGCTTGCGCACATGTTCCGCGCGAATGCGAAGAACAGCATCTGGCAGATCGTCGGCATGGGCACCAATCTGGGCACCAAGCGGGTGCCGGAGATCGTGCTCGACTGGCTGCCCAAGGGCAGTTCGGCGGAGGATGTCGCCTTCTGGCGGGGCGTGGTGCGCTCCAGCCAGTTGGGCGCGCCGTCATGGAATATGGACGCATGGGACGGCTATCCCGCCGCCCGCGCGCGGCTTTTGCGCGCCGCGCAACAGGCCGACGCGGATCTCGTCATGCTGACGGGGGACAGCCACAATGCCTGGGCTTATTCACTGGCCGAAGACGGACGGCCCGCCGGCGTCGAATTCGGCGGCACCAGCGTCACGTCGCCGGGCATGGAATCCGATTTCACCCAGGACCCGTTGCGCGTGGCGCGGGAATTGGTCGCCGCCAACCCGGAACTGCAATGGGCCGATACCAGCCGGCGGGGCTATGTGATGGTGGAGATCACGTCCGCCGCGGTGTCGGGCGAATGGATCTTCATGAAGACCATTCGCGAGCGGACCATGGCCGTGTCGAGCCGCCATCGCATGTCCGTGGATGCCGGACGACGCCGGTTCAGCGCCTGACGGCGCGTGGCGCTCCTCCCCTTTGGTGGGGAGGACGTCACCGGCGCATGATTTGAGCGCCGTCACGGCCGGAAGACGATCGCTGTTGCCAGCGCCTTCCGTCCGATGTGCGCCAACGACTGGCCTGCCTCATCGGCGGGCCGTCTTGTTTTGACGGAAGGAGCGGGTCGTCGCGCCATGCGGGCAGGGCGTCGCCCGGCGCGCGTGCCGAACGTCCTTTCGGGGATGGATCATTCATGTCGCAAATCTGCGCGGCTTTCGCCGCGCTCGTTCCGGCGGTGGGAGGGGCTTGCCATCATCCTGCAACGAAAGAGCGAGAGGATTTTCGATGGCAACCCATCCCAGCATCGTCGACACGACCGAAACCGCGTTTTTCGGAGGACAGCTTGCCGATAGCGACCCGCAGGTGGACGCCGCGATCGAGGCGGAGTTGGGGCGGCAGCGCGACAAGCTGGAACTGATCGCCTCGGAGAATATCGTCTCCACCGCCGTGTTGCAGGCGCAAGGGTCGGTCCTGACCAACAAATATGCCGAAGGCTATCCGGGGCGCCGCTATTATGGCGGATGCGAGCATGTCGATGTGACCGAGCAACTCGCCATCGACCGCGCTTGCGCATTGTTCGGGGCGAAGTTCGCCAATGTCCAGCCGCATTCGGGCGCGCAGGCCAATATGGCGGTGCAGTTCGCGCTGATGAAGCCGGGCGAGACGCTGATGGGCCTCAGCCTCGCGCATGGCGGACACCTGACGCACGGGGCCGCGCCGACCTTTTCGGGCAAGTGGCTGAACGCCATCCCCTACGGCGTGCGCGAGGCGGACCAGCGGATCGATTATGACGCTGTCGCCGAACTGGCGCGCGAATATCACCCGAAACTCATCATCGCAGGCGGCTCGGCCTATCCGCGCCAGATCGACTTCGCGCGGTTCCGCGAGATCGCCGATTCGGTCGATGCGCTGCTGATGGTCGACATGGCGCATTTCGCCGGGCTGGTCGCGGGCGGGGTGCATCCCAATCCGCTGGAGCATGCCCATGTCGTCACCACGACCACGCACAAGACGCTGCGCGGCCCGCGCGGCGGCATGATCCTGACCAATGACGAGGCACTGGCCAAGAAGTTCAACTCGGCGATCTTCCCCGGCATCCAGGGTGGGCCGCTGGAGCATGTGATCGCCGCCAAGGCCGTAGCCTTTGGCGAGGCGCTGCGCCCCTCGTTCAAGGATTATGCGCGCCGCGTGGTCGAGAATGCCCAGACTCTGGCCGGGGCGCTAGCCGCCAATGGCTATTCGATCGTCTCGGGCGGCACCGACACGCATATCGTGCTGGTCGACCTGCGGCCGAAGAATCTGACCGGCAAGCGCGCCGAGCTGGTGCTCGATGAGGCCGGTATCACCTGCAACAAGAACGGCATCCCGTTCGACCCGGAGAAACCCGCCGTGACATCTGGCATTCGCCTGGGGAGCAGTGCCCTGACCAGCCGCGGCTTCGACAAGGCCGCGTTCGAGGAGGTCGGGCGGCTCATCAACCGCATCCTCGATTCCGCATCGGCGGGCGAGGTTCCCGACGCCCTGATCCAGGAGGTGCGCGCCGATGTGGTCGCACTGTGCGCCCGCTATCCGATCTACGACACCGCGCGCGGTTGATGCCCGATCCTAAGGAACAGACAATGCAGCGCTTTTCGGCATTCTCGCTTTTCCGTCAGGGGCTTGGCGGTCACAAGGGATGGAAGCCCCAGTGGCGCAATGCCAGCCCCAAGCCCAGCTATGACGCGATCATCGTCGGTGGCGGCGGCCACGGGCTGGGCGCGGCCTATTATCTCGCCAAGACGTTCGGGATGCGCAACATCGCGGTGGTCGAAAAAGGCTGGATCGGCGGCGGCAATACCGGTCGCAATACGACGATCATCCGCTCCAACTATCTCTTCGACGAGAGCGCCGCGCTCTACGACCATGCGCTGAAGCTGTGGGAGGGGCTGAGCCAGGACCTCAACTATAATGTGATGTTCTCGCAGCGTGGCGTGCTGATGCTGGCGCACAACATCCATGACGTGCAGGTGTTCAAGCGCCACGTTCATGCCAACCGGATCAACGGCGTCGACAATGAATGGCTGACGCCCGAAGAGGCGAAGGAATTCTGTCCGCCGCTGAACATCGAGCGCAACATGCGCTATCCGGTGCTGGGCGCGGCGTTGCAGCGGCGTGGTGGCACGGCGCGGCACGACGCGGTCGCCTGGGGCTATGCGCGCGCCGCCGATGCGCTGGGCGTCGACATCATCGAGAATTGCGAGGTGACCGGCATCCGTCGCGATGCCAGCGGCGCGGTGTCCGGGGTGGAAACCACGCGCGGCTTCATCGCGTCGAAGCGGGTCGGCGTCTCGGCGGCGGGACATACCAGCGTCGTGCTGGGCATGGCGGGCGTGCGCCTGCCGCTGGAAAGCTATCCGCTTCAGGCTTTGGTGTCGGAGCCGATCAAGCCGATCTTTCCCTGCGTGGTCATGTCGAACACCATCCACGCCTATATGAGCCAGTCGGACAAGGGCGAGCTGGTGATCGGCGCAGGCACCGACGCCTATACCAGCTATACCCAGCGCGGCGGCCTTCACATCGCGACCCACACGCTGGAGGCGATCTGCGAGCTGTTCCCGCAATTCCGCCGGATGCGGATGCTGCGCAGCTGGGGGGGGATCGTCGACGTGACGCCCGATCGCTCGCCGATCATCGCCAAGACGCCGGTCAAGGGACTGTATGTCAATTGCGGCTGGGGCACCGGCGGGTTCAAGGCGACGCCGGGGGCGGCGCACCTGCTCGCCTACACCATCGCCAAGGACGAGCCGCACCGGATCAACGCGCCCTATACGATCGAACGCTTCCGGGACGGCTTCATGATCGACGAGGCCGCCGCGGCGGCCGTCGCGCACTGAAAGGGGACGCCATGCTCATCATCAAATGCCCCTATTGCGGCGATCGGCCCGAGCTGGAGTTCAGCTATGGCGGCGAAGCGCATATCGACCGCCCGGTGCGGCCCGCCGACCTCTCCGACGAGGAATGGAACGCCTATCTCTACACGCGCTCCAATCCCAAGGGGCTGCACGCCGAGCGCTGGCGCCATATCCATGGCTGCGCCCGCTTCTTCAACGCGGTGCGCGACACGCGGACCGACATGTTCGTGACCACCTACAAAGTCGGCGAAACCGCACCGACGGGCGAGGACGCATGAAGACGACCACTCACCGTATCGCGCAAGGTACCGTCACCACGGGCCAGCCGATAAGCTTCACCTTCGACGGCAAGCGCTATACCGGGGTGGAGGGCGACACGCTCGCCTCCGCGCTGCTCGCCAACGGCGTCCATCTGCTGGGCCGGTCGTTCAAATATCACCGCCCGCGCGGCGTGCTGGGGGCGGGCGCGGACGAGCCGAACGCGCTGGTCGGCATCCGCCGCGACCGTGCGCGCTATGCGCCGAACCTGCTTGCCACGCAGGTCGAGTTGTATGACGGGCTCGACGCGGTCAGCCAGAACCGGCACCCCAGCCTGGAAAAGGACCGCATGGCGGTCAACGACAAGCTGCTGAGCCGCTTCATCCCGGCGGGCTTCTACTACAAGACGTTCATGTGGCCGAAAAAGGCGTGGGACTCGCTCTATGAGCCGCGCATTCGCGAGGCGGCCGGGCTGGGCGTCGCGCCGACCGAACCCGATCCCGATCATTACAGCCAGCGTTATGCGCATTGCGACGTGCTGGTGGTCGGCGCGGGGCCGGCGGGCATCGCGGCGGCGCGGACGGCGGCCGAAACCGGCGCGCGCGTAATCCTGTGCGACGACCGGGCGCGGATGGGTGGTTCGCTGCTCGCGGCGGCGGAGACGGAAATCGATGGCCTGTCCGCCACGGAATGGGCGGCGCGCGAACTGAACGCGCTGGCCGCGATGGACAATGTCACCCTGCTGCCGCGCACGATCGCCTTCGGCTATTATCCGCACAACTGGATCGGCCTGACCGAGAAGTTGACCGACCATCTCGCCAATCCCGCCAAGGGCGCGGCCCGCGAACGGCTGTGGCAGGTGCGCGCCAGCCAAGTCGTGCTGGCGACCGGTGCGATCGAACGGCCGCTGGTGTTCCCCGACAATGACCGTCCCGGCATCATGCTGGCGGAGGCGGCGCGCACCTATCTCCAGCAATATGGCGTCCGTGTCGGAGAGCGGGTTGCGATCGTCACGGCGCACGACAATGCCTATCGGGTCGCGCATGAGCTGAAAGCCGCCGGGGTCCAGATCGCGGTGATCGCCGATATCCGTTCGCGCTCGGCGGTGTCCGAGCAGGCGGCCGACACTGGGCTGAACGTCGTCACCGATGCGCGGATTGACGGCACCACCGGCCATCTGCGCGTCGCCTCTATCACCATCAGCGCGGGGGGCAAGGCGGTCCGCCATCCTTGCGGCGCGGTGCTGATGGCGGGGGGCTTCACCCCCAGCGTCCACCTCTTTTCGCAGTCGCGCGGCAAGCTGTCCTGGGACGAGCGCCTTCAGGCCTATCTGCCGGAGACTTCGCCCGAGGCGCTGGTGTCGGCAGGCGCGTGTCGCGGCCGCTTCGCGCTCGACGCGGCGCTGGCGGACGGGCAGCAGGCCGGGCTGGCCGCGGTCCGCGCCAATGGCGGCGAGGCGGCCTCCCCGACCGCGCCGAGCGTCACCGTGCGCCATGCGCAGGGGGAGGGCGGCTATATGGGCGCCGCCCCGACCTCGGCCGATCTGTCGAAGGCCAAGGCGTTCGTCGACTGGCAGAATGACGTCACCGCCAAGGACATCATGCTCGCCACGCGCGAGGGCTTCCTGTCGATCGAGCATGTCAAGCGCTACACGACGACGGGCATGGCGACCGACCAGGGCAAGCTGTCCAACATCAATGCGCTGGGCATCGTGTCGGAGGCGACCGGCCGGTTGATCCCGGAGATCGGGCTGACCACCTTCCGCTCGCCCTATACGCCGGTCACCTTCGGCACGCTGGCGGGCCATGCGCGTGGCGACCTGTTCGACCCGGCGCGGATCACCGCGATCAACGACTGGGCGAAGGAGCAGGGGGCCGCGTTCGAGGATGTCGGCAACTGGCGGCGCGCGCATTACTTCCCGCATAAGGGCGAGGACATGCACGCCGCCGTCAACCGCGAATGCGTGCAGGTGCGCAAGAGCGTCGGCATCTTCGACGCGTCCACGCTGGGCAAGATCGAGGTCGTCGGACCTGACGCGGCGGAGTTCATGAACCGCTTCTTCATCAACGCCTGGACCAAGCTGGGCGTCGGCAAGTGCCGCTATGGCGTGTTGCTGCGCGAGGATGGGTTCGTGATGGACGACGGCGTGGTCGGGCGGCTGGCGGCGGATCGCTTCCACGTCACCACCACCACCGGCGGCGCGGCGCGCGTGCTGAACATGATGGAGGATTATCTCCAGACCGAATGGCCGGACCTCAACGTCTGGCTGACCTCCACCACCGAGCAATGGTCGGTGATCGCGGTGCAGGGGCCGCGCGCGAGAGAGGTGCTTGCGCCGCTGATCGAGGGGCTGGACGTCTCGGCCGAGGCGTTCCCGCACATGAGCATCGCCGACGCGCGCATCTGCGGCGTGCCGATGCGGCTGATGCGGGTCAGCTTCACAGGTGAGCTGGGCTTCGAGGTCAACGTCCCCAGCGGCTATGGCCGGATGGTGTGGGAGGCGATCTGGGAACGGGGCAAGACCTGCGACATGGTGCCCTATGGCACCGAGACGATGCACGTCCTGCGCGCCGAAAAAGGCTATATCATCGTCGGTCAGGAAACCGACGGCACGGTGACGCCCGACGATGTCGGCCTGTCCTGGGCGATCGGCAAGGCCAAGCCCGATTTCGTCGGCAAGCGTTCGCTGGCGCGGCCCGCCATGGCCATGCCCGACCGCAAGCAACTGGTCGGCCTGCGCAGCAAGGACGGCCGCGCGGTGCTGGAGGAGGGGGCGCAGGTCGTGACCCCGTCCGAAGCGTCCACGCCGATCGGCCATGTCACCTCCAGCTATTACAGCGCGGTGCTGGACGCGCCGATCGCGCTGGCGCTGGTGCGCGGCGGGCGCGATCGAATGGGCGAAACGCTGCACATCCCGATGCCGGGCGGCGCGATCGCCGTCGAGGTCGTCCAGCCCGTGTTCCTCGACCCGGAAGGAAACCGCGTCAATGTCTGAGCTTCTTCCCGCATCGCCCTTCCTCGGCAGCAGCCGGGCCGTCCAGCCGCTGGGCCATTTCGGTCGCGCCGTCCTCCGCTGCCCGGCGGCGATGGTCGACCTCGTCGGGAAGCGGCTGGGCGTGGCCTTGCCGCAGACCGCCTGCCGCTCGGCGATCGAGGGCAAGCTGGCGGCCTTGTGGCTGGGGCCCGACGAATGGCTGCTGCTGACCGACGATGCCAGCGACGACTGGGTGTCGGGGCTCCAGTCGCGGCTGGGCGACGCCTTGTGCGCGCTGGTCGATGTCAGCCATCGCCAGGTGGCGCTGGCGGTGCGCGGCGACGCGGCGGAGGCCATTCTGGCCAGCGGCTGCGCGCTGGATCTGTCGCTGGCGGCGTTCCCCGAGGGGATGTGCACGCGGACCATGTACGACAAGGCGGAGATTATTCTGTGGCGGCTCGCCCCCGATGCCTTCCATGTCGAGGTCTGGCGGTCCTTCGCGCGCTATGTCGAAGGGCTGCTGCGCGTCGCGGAGGTCGCGGCGTAAGCGATGCTGGGGGTCCGTGACCTGTTCCGCGTCGGTATCGGGCCGTCCTCGTCCCATACCGTCGGGCCGATGAAGGCGGCACACAGCTTCGCCGCCGGTTTGCGGGGGGTGAGTTTCGCGCGGGTGCGCTGCGACCTGCTCGGCTCGCTCGCCTGGACGGGGACGGGGCACGCGACCGACCGGGCGGTCATGCTGGGGCTGGCCGGGTTCCTGCCCGATACCATCGCGCCCGAGCAGATCGAACAGATCGTCGCGCAGGCGCACAGCGAGAAGCGGCTGGTCGTCGGCGGGCGCGCCATCGACTTCGACCCGGAGGCGGACATCGTGTTCGACCGGATCGGTGAGACACCGGTCCATCCCAACACGCTGCGCCTGACCGCGTTCGATGCCGATGGCGCGGAGGTTCTGGCGGAACGCTGGTGCTCGATCGGCGGCGGCTTCATCGTACCGGAGGATATGGTCGGCGACCCCGCGCTCGAAGACGAGGAGGTCGCGCCGCCCTTTCCCTTTCGGACGGGGGCCGAACTGCTGGCGATTTGCGGCTGCCATGGCCTCAGCATCGCCGAGGTGATGCGGGCCAACGAACTGGCGCGAACCTCCGAAGCCGAACTCGACGCTTATCTCGATCGGGTGATCGAGGTGATGATGACCTGCATCGACCATGGCATGCAGGCCGAGGGGATCTTGCCCGGTCGCCTGAAGGTGCCGCGCCGCGCGCGGGCGCTCAAGCAGAAGCTGGACGGCGACCGGTTCCGCAACCGGCAGGCGCCGCACAGCATCATGGACCATGTCAGCCTGTTCGCCATCGCGGTGAACGAGGAGAATGCTGCGGGCGGCCGGGTCGTGACCGCGCCGACCAATGGCGCGGCGGGCGTGGTCCCCTCGGTCCTGCGCTATTACCGCGATTTCTGGCCGGGCGCGGATCGGGCGGGGATGCACGGCTTCCTGTTGACCGCCAGCGCGATCGGGGTGCTGACCAAGCTCAACGCCTCGATCTCCGGCGCGGAAGTGGGTTGTCAGGGCGAGGTCGGGACGGCCAGTGCGATGGCCGCTGCCGGGCTGGCTGCCGCGATGGGCGCGACCGACCGACAGGTGGAGAATGCCGCCGAGATCGCGATGGAGCATCATCTGGGCATGACCTGCGACCCGATCGCGGGGTTGGTGCAGGTGCCGTGCATCGAGCGCAACGCTTTTGGCGCGGTCAAGGCGATCAACGCGGCGTCCTTGTCGCTGCGCGGCGACGGCACGCATATCGTCTCGCTCGACCAGGTGATCGAAACGATGATGCGCACCGGCACGGACATGCATGCGAAGTACAAGGAAACCTCGCAGGGCGGCCTGGCCGTCAGCTTCCCCGAATGTTGACAGGGTGACGATGACCGAAGACGAAATCTACGCCGCATTCGAACGCAACGCCATCGCGTTCGAGACACTGGAACACCCCGCGGTCTTCACCGTCGAGGAAAGCGTGGGCATCCATGCCGCATTGCCGGGCGCGCATACCAAGAACCTGTTCCTGAAGGACAAGCAGAAGCGTTTCTGGCTGGTCGTGCTGCCGCATGATCGCCGGGCCGACCTGAAGGGCATGGCGGAGGCGCTGGGCGCGGGCAAATTCTCGTTCGGCAGTGCCGAGGACATGGAACGGCTATTGCAGGTGACGCCGGGCGCGGTCACGCCGCTGGGCCTGGCAAACACGGCGCCGGGCGACGTGCGGCTGGTTTTCGACTCCGCCTTTCGTTCGGCTGACCGGATCGCGATCCATCCGCTGCGCAACACCGCGACGATCGCGCTGGAATTCGAGCCGCTGGTCGCATGGCTGGAAGATCTGGGCCATGACGTGCAGGTGGTTTCCTTGCCCTGACGCCGTTTTTTCGACCGGAATATTCGAACAGATCAGTCGGGCAGCCCCTCGCGCAAATGAAGAGGTGCTGCCCGTTTTTTATGCGCTGCACAATTTTTGTTCAAATGTTCCATGACATGTAATATATTTTTACCGATGACGCATTTGTGACCTTTTGTGTCGCACTTCTGATGGTGTAATCGTCACCTGCCATGCTCCTTTCCTGTGGTGAGATCGGCGGGCCATCGGACCGCGCCGACCGCGATCGAATATCCGAACGAGAGGATCGAGAGCCATGAGCAGGAATCGAGGCGTCGTTTACGTAGCGCCGGGCAAGGTTGAAGTCCGCGACATCGATGATGCGAAATTGCAGGCCCCGGACGGCCGCCGGATCGA
This sequence comes from Facivitalis istanbulensis, assembly GCF_040560405.1. Taxonomy (NCBI): domain Bacteria; kingdom Pseudomonadati; phylum Pseudomonadota; class Alphaproteobacteria; order Sphingomonadales; family Sphingomonadaceae; genus Facivitalis; species Facivitalis istanbulensis. The sequence goes on along the minus strand of NZ_JAVSCQ010000036.1, from coordinate 20,863 downwards.
ACATGCGGTCATCCTGAAAGTCATCTCGACCAATATCTGCGGCTCCGACCAGCATATGGTGCGCGGCCGGACCACCGCCGCGCCGGGCCTGGTGCTGGGTCACGAAATCACCGGCGAGGTGATCGAAAAGGGCTGCGACGTCGAGATGCTGGAGATCGGCGATATCGTCTCGGTCCCGTTCAACGTCGCCTGCGGCCGCTGCCGCACTTGCAAGTCGCAGGATACCGGGGTGTGCCTGACGGTGAACCCGGAACGCGCGGGCGGGGCCTATGGCTATGTCGACATGGGCGGCTGGATCGGCGGGCAGGCGCGCTATGTCACCGTGCCCTATGCCGATTTCAACCTGCTGAAGCTGCCCGATCGCGATCGGGCGCTGGCCAAGATCCGCGACCTGACCATGCTGTCGGATATCCTGCCGACCGGGTTCCATGGCGCGATGATGGCCGGTGTGGGGGTCGGATCGACCGTCTATGTCGCGGGCGCGGGGCCAGTCGGGCTGGCCGCCGCCGCCTCGGCGCGCATCCTGGGGGCGGCGGTCGTCATGATCGGCGACTTCAATCCCGATCGCCTCGCCCATGCCGCCAAGGTCGGCTTCGAGCCGATCGACCTGTCGAAGAGCGACCGGCTGGGCGATCTGGTCGCACAGGTGATCGGCACCGACGAGGTGGACAGCGCGATCGATGCCGTCGGTTTCGAGGCGCGCGGCCATGCGGGGGGTGAACAGCCCGCGATCGTGCTGAACCAGATGATGGAGATCACCCGCGCGGCCGGTTCGATCGGCATTCCGGGCCTTTACGTGACCGAAGATCCCGGCGCGGTGGACAAGGCCGCGCAGCAGGGCAGCCTGTCGCTGCGCTTCGGTCTGGGCTGGGCCAAGGCGCAATCCTTCCATACCGGCCAGACCCCGGTCCTGAAATATAACCGCCAGCTGATGCAGGCCATCCTCCACGATCGCCTGCCGATCGCGGACATCGTCAATGCGCGCGTCATCAAGCTCGACGACGCGCCGCAGGGTTATGAGACGTTCGATCAGGGGGCGGCGACCAAGTTCGTCCTCGATCCGCACGATATGCTCGCCGCCGCGTGACGGCGACAGGACGGTCCGGGCAATCGTGCCCGGACCGTCGCATCAATGTTCCGATCATGTCATCCTCGACCCGGTAGCGGGGCGGGGGCCGGGGGGCCGTGTCCGCGGACCGTGATGATCGGATGGGATGAGGGAGGGATGATATGTCCGGTTTCATCATCAATCGACCCGTCTTCTTTGGCGCGGTCGGTATCATCATGGTCCTGCTGGGGGTGGGTACGTTCCTGCCGCAACAGGCGGATGCGTTTCTGACCGTCGTCGAAAAGGGCATTCTGGCCCAGGTCGGCTGGTTCTATCTGCTCGCGGTCGGGGTGTTCCTGGCGTCGGTCGTCATCCTGTGTTTCAGCCGCTTCGGCGATCTGAAGCTGGGGCCGGACGATTGCGAGCCGGATTTCCGCTTCGTGTCCTGGGTCGCGATGCTGTTCGCGGCGGGCAAGGGCATCGGCCTGATGTATTATGCCGTCGCCGAGCCGATCATGCATTTCACGACCCCGCCCGACGCCGCGCCGCGCAGCATCGCCGCGCAGCAGGATGCGATGAGCATCACCTTCTTCCACTGGGGCATTCATGCCTGGTCGATCTATTCGGTCGTGGGGCTGTCGCTGGCCTATTTCGGCTATCGCTACAATCTGCCGCTGACCATTCGATCGGGGCTGTATCCGCTGCTCAAGCACCGGATCAAAGGGCGTATCGGGGACGCGGTCGACATCTTCGCCATCTGCTGCACCGTGTTCGGGCTGGCGACCTCGCTGGGGCTGGGGGTTCAGCAGGTCAATGGCGGGCTGAACTATCTGATCGGCCTGCCGATGAGCGTGCCGATCCAGGTGCTGCTGATCGTCATCATCTCCGCCATCTCGACGTTGGCGGTGTTGTCCGGCCTGTCCAAGGGCATCAAGCGGATGAGCGAGCTGAACATCCTGCTCGCCATCGGCCTGATGCTGTTCGTGCTGTTCGCCGGGCCGACCATCCAGCTGATGCGCGATCTGGTGCAGAATATCGGCCTGTACCTGTCCAGCTTCGTGCCGCGCACCTTCAACGTCTATGCCTATAAGCCGACGCCGTGGATCAACGACTGGACGCTGTTCTACTGGGCATGGTGGATGTCCTGGGCGCCGTTCGTCGGCATGTTCATCGCGCGCATCTCACGCGGGCGGACGGTGCGCGAATTCATCCTGGCGGTGCTGTTGCTGCCATCGGCCTTCACCTTCCTGTGGATGACCGTGTTCGGCAACACTGCGCTGTTCCTGGACCAGGGCGTTGCGGGCGGCGCGATCTCGACGGCGGTGGCGGGCAACGTCTCGATCGCGCTGTTCAAATTCTTCGCCTATCTGCCGTTCAGCGGCGCGACGACCGCGCTGGCGATCTTCATGATCGGGATTTTCTTCATCTCGTCGCAAAGCTCGGGCTCGCTGGTGATGGACATCATCGGGTCGGGCGGCAAGACCGAGACGACCAAGATGCAGCGGTTGTTCTGGTGCGTGCTGGAGGCGCTGGTCACGATCATACTGCTGGTCGCGGGCGGTCTTGCGGCGCTGAAGGCGGCGACGATCATCGCGGCGCTGCCCTTTGCGATGGTGATGCTTGTGCTGCTGGCGGGGCTGTTCAAAGGGATGCGGGCGGACATGGCGCAATATGCGGTGGGCGGCGTGCTCCGCACCTCACCGAGTGTCGATCCGTCCTGGCAGACCCGGTTGTCGCAGGCGCTGCACATGCCGGGCAAGGCCGATGTGGACAGCCATCTGGCGGGGACGGTGCGACCGGCGCTGGCCGCCGTCACCGCCGAACTGACCCGTCGCGGCCGCCCGGCGCACATGGTCGAGCGTGATGGGGACATCTGCCTGGTCGCCCCGGCGGGGAATGGCCATCGCGGCTTTCTCTATGGGGTCCGGCCGGCCGAGCGGGCCCTGGCGGCCTTCTCGCCGCTGGAGACGGTCGATCCGCAGGTGCGGCACGAGGCGCGGACGTTCTTTGCCTGTGGTGGTCGAGGCTATGACATCATGGGGCTGACCGAGGAACAGGTCATCGCCGATGTCCTGTCGCAGTTCGAGCGGTACCTGATCCTGTCGGGGTCGCCGATGTTCAGCCTGCTGACGCGGGCCCCCGAGCATCACGGGGTGGGCGCGACCGCCTGACCGAATGACGGGGCGGGCGCCATCGGTGTCCGCCCCCCGCATCGTCATCGATTATTCTCCATCGAAGGACACGGGCATGGTTTCACGATTCCCGATCGTGGGCGCGCGGGTGCGTTCATGCTGACCCTGTTCATCCTGGCCGCCGCGGCCATGCCGCAGACGACGTCGCCGCCCGACCCGGCCGTCGCGATGCCATCGGTGCAGGCCGATCCGGCGGAGGGGACCGCGCCGCCGGACGGCGCGCTACCCCCCAAGCCCGATCCCGCCAAGCTCCCGCCGCTGGCGTCCGCCGCTGCGACCGGCCCGAAACTCAAGCTCGGCGGTGCGATCCGGGCGCGCTATGATCTGCGTTTCAACGATGTCGGGGGCGGCGGCGCGCGACGCACCTCGTCGCATCTGTCGTTCGACACGCTGTTGCTGACCGCCGATTATGATTCCTCGGTGATCTTCGGCGCGGCACAATATCGCTTCTATGGCGGCAGCTTCATCTATGGCCATGCGAGCGGATATGAGGTGTATCCGGGCGAGATCAGCTTTCCGATGTATGCCTATGTCGGCGCCAAGCTGAGCGCCGAGGACAAGGTCACGGTCGGCCTGCAACCCGTGCCGTTCGACGATCGCTGGTGGGGATCGGCCTTCCTCAATAGCCTGGGCTTCGTCTACGGCCTGGAAGAAGTCTATAATCTGGGCGTCAGCGCATCGCACCAGGGCAAGCGTGCCGGCTTCGACATTGGCTTCTTTCCCGCTGCCGCGCCCAGCGCCTTCGGCATCAGCCGGGACAGCGCGCGCTTCACCGTCAACCTCGTGCGCGCGGACAGCTATGTCCCCGGCGGAACCCAGACCGCCGAGCGCAACATGATCGTCGGACGCACCAGATATCAGGTGCCGTTGTCCAGCACCGCCAAGCTGACGCTGACCGGCTCGGGCTGGATCTCGACCGTCCACAATTTTACGACGGGGCGTGACGGCTATCGCCACGCCGCCGCGTTCAGCGCGAAGGTCGAGGAGGGCCGCTGGCATGGCAAGTTGCTGGCGGCGCGCCAGATCATCGATCCGCGCGGGGCGGGTGCCAATGACCGGGTTTCGGTCGGCGACTATGACGCGTCCTACAATATCGCCGCGCGGGGCACGATGTTGTTCGGCGAGGTCGGGCGTTCGGTCGATACCGGTAGGCTGCCGTTCGAGCTGAGCCTGTATGGCAATTACGCCAGCTTCCTGAAGGACGGCCGCGGCTTTCCCGCCAGCGAGCGGCTGACCCTTGGCGGTTTCTGGACCGACAAGGCGACGCACCGTATCCGCATCTGGTCGGACCTGATGATCGCGCGGAACGACCCCTATATCGGCGCCGGGCAATATCTCTCCGGCGCCGCGCAGGGGGGCGACAACCGGATCAAGACGTCATTCCTGGTTCTGATGGGCTATTACTTCTAGACCGCCCGCGGTTCCGGCTCCCGCCGTGTCGGCGGCCGACCGGCTGCTGCGCGTCTCGAACGGCGAATGGCCGAACCGGCGGCGGAACATCCGGCTCATATGCGATGAGTCGCAAAAGCCGCAGGCGACGGCGATGGTCGTGATCGACCGGTCCGTCGTTTCCAGAAGATGCCGCGCGAGCGTCAGGCGAAGGTCCATGAACGCGACCTGGGGCGACAGGTCGAGCGCGGTCTGAAAGCGGCGCTCCAACTGGCGCTTGCTGATATTCATGCGTCCGGCGATGTCGGCGACCGACAGCGGCGTCTCGATGCTCTGCTGCGCGATCATCAGCGCGCGCAGCACGATCGGATCCTGTGTCTTGAAGCTGAGCGGCAGCCCCGGTTGCGGCTTGTCCGCGGCCAACGGGTCATCGATGATCATGATGTGCAGGCTCTTGCTCGCCTGCGCGCGTCCGATATGCCGCTCCACCAGATGCGCGGCCAGATGCGCCGAACTGACGCCGCCCGAACAGGTCAGGCGATCGCGGTCCACCACGAAGATCTGGTCCGACACCGGGTTCAGCCCGTCGAACTGTTCGAGGAAGTCCCGGTGGTGGAACCAGCTGACGCAGCATTTATACCCGTCGAGCAGCCCCGCCCGGTGGAGCAGGAATGCCCCGGTGCAAACGCCGATCAGCGGCACGCCCGCCCGCGCGGCCTGCCGCAGATAGTCGATATATTCGTTCCCGAAATCGTCGATCTCGTCGATCAGCCCGCCGATCACCACCAGATAGTCGAATCGGGTCGGATCGCCGAATCGCTCGTTGGGCTGCACCGAAACGCCCGAGCTTGACGGGATGGAAGCGCTGGAATCGGACACGATCTTCCAGTCGCACAGGATGTGGCGGCTGCGGTCGCCCTCATCCGCCGCCAGCCGCAGTACGTCGACGAAATTGGCGAAGGCGCACAGGGTGAAGCGCTTGGTCAGCAGGAAGCCGATCGACAGGCGTGGGCCGTTGATCCGTGGGCGAAAGCCGGTGTCGAAAGGCCGGGGCGAAAATGATCCCATGATGTGCATCCGATCAATGCTCTTTCCGCAATGTCGTAGAGTTTGCGGCAATTTGACGCAAATATTCTTTCGCAGGACTTTGGGCTGGCGCAAATTTACTCTCATTGACGAGAGTCGGGTGCAACGGCCCGATCGCTCTTCGATAACGAACCATCGTCCAGCGGTGAGAAGGCCGGCCGGACGATGGGGGGAGTTTCACGATCAACGACCGGTTTGGCAACCGGCCGCTCCCGCGATGGCGGGCGCGGTCAAGCCGGTCCCCTATGCGAGCGACCCGGCGATCCGGGGGCTTTCCCGATGACCTCGCTGAAGAGCGGGGCATCGTACAGATTTGGAGAGGTGACGGATGAGAATTCTCGTGCCGGTCAAGCGTGTCGTCGACCATAATGTCAAGATCCGCGTCAAGGGCGATGGCTCCGGGGTCGACCTGGCCAACGTCAAGATGTCGATGAACCCGTTCGACGAGATCGCGGTGGAGGAGGCGGTACGCCTCCGGGAATCCGGAACCGCCGATGAGGTGGTCGTGGTGTCGATCGGTCCGGCTCAGGCGCAGGACGTGTTGCGGACGGCGCTGGCGATGGGGGCCGACCGCGCCATCCTGATCAAGGCCGATGATGCGGTCGAGCCGCTCGGCGTCGCAAAGCTGTTGAAGGCGGTCGTCGAGGTCGAGCAGCCGCAACTGGTCCTGCTTGGCAAGCAGGCGATCGACGATGACTCCAACCAGACCGGGCAGATGCTGTCCGCGCTGCTCGGCTGGTCGCAGGCGACGTTCGCCTCGGAGATCGCGCTGGCCGGTGATCGGGCCACGGTGACGCGCGAGGTGGATGGCGGGCTTCAGGTGATCGAGGTGGCCCTGCCGACGGTGGTGACGGTCGACCTGCGCCTGAACGAGCCGCGCTACGCCTCTTTGCCCAACATCATGAAGGCCAAGAAAAAGCCGCTGGAGGAAAAGACCGCCGCCGATTTCGGCGTGGCGATCGCGCCGCGCCTGAAGGTGCTGAAGACCGAGGAGCCCGCCGCGCGCAGCGCCGGGGTGAAGCTCAACAGCGTCGCCGAACTCGTCACCAAGCTCAAGGTCGAGGCTGCGGTCCTCTAACTTCCTGTCCGGGAGCATTCACGATGCCCATTCTTCTGTTCGCCGACCATGACAACCAGACCCTGGCCGACCAGACCGCGCGCACGCTGACCGCGGCGCAGGCGATCGGCGGCGAGATCGACATCCTTGTGGCCGGGCAGAATGCCCGCGCCGTCGCCGAGGCGGCGGGCCGGCTGACCGGGGTGCGCCGGGTGCTGATCGCCGAGAGCGAAGCGCTGGCCGAGCGCCTGGCGGAGCCGACCGCCGCGCTGATCGTCTCGCTGGCGGGCGATTATGACACGATCATCGCGCCTGCCGGGAGCGCGGGCAAGAGCGTCCTGCCGCGCGTCGCCGCGCTGCTCGACGTGATGCAGGTGTCCGAGGCGATCGAAGTGGTCGCGCCCGACACCTTCAAGCGTCCCATCTATGCGGGCAATGCCGTGCAGACGGTGCAGGCGACCGACGCGACGAAGGTCGTGACGGTGCGCACCGCCGCCTTTGCGCCGGCCGCCTCCGGGGACCAGGCTGCGCCCATCATCGAGGCCGGGGCGGGCGAGGGCGCGGACAAGAGCCGCTTCGTCGAGAACCGCTTCGCCGCCAGCGACCGGCCTGAACTCGCCTCCGCGAAGATCGTGGTGTCGGGCGGGCGGGCGCTCGGCTCGGAGGAGAAGTTTCGCGAGACCATCCTGCCGCTGGCCGACAAGATGGGCGCGGCGGTGGGGGCATCGCGCGCGGCGGTCGATGCGGGCTATGCCCCCAATGACTGGCAGGTGGGACAGACCGGCAAGGTCGTCGCCCCCGACCTGTACGTCGCCTGCGGCATTTCCGGCGCGATCCAGCATCTGGCGGGGATGAAGGACGCCAAGGTGATCGTCGCGATCAACAAGGATGCCGACGCGCCGATCTTCCAGGTCGCCGATTACGGCCTGGTCGGCGACCTGTTCGAGTTGGTGCCCGAACTCGAACGCGCCCTGTGAGCCATCCATTTTTCCGGGGGAGCCCGATCGATGAGTGAAAAATCCTATGTCATCCGGCTCAGCTGCAAGGATCAGCCGGGCATCGTCGCCGCCGTCACCACCGCGCTCGCATCGTTGGGGGCCAATATCCTGGAGTCCAACCAGTTCTGGGACCGGCAGGCGGATCAGTTCTTCCTGCGCATCGCCGTCACCGTGCCGGCCACCGTCACGCGGGAGGCGGTCGAGCGCACGGTGCAGCCCTCGGTCGACCGGTTCGACCTGCACCTGAAGGTCACGGATGTCGACCAGCGGCCCAAGATCATCATCATGGTGTCGAAGTTCGACCATGCGATGCATCACCTGCTCTACCAGATCAAGGTGCGCTGGCTGAACGCCGAGGTGGTGGCGATCGTCTCCAACCATGATTCCGCGCGCGGTGCCGCCGAGATCGAGGGCATCCCCTTCCACCACTGGCCGGTGAACAAGGACAACAAGGCGGAGCAGGAGCAGAGGCTGCTCGATCTGGTCCGCGATACGGGGGCCGAACTGGTGGTCCTCGCCCGCTATATGCAGGTGCTGTCGAACGAACTGTCCGAGCGGTTGTATGGGATGGTCATCAACATCCACCATTCCTTCCTGCCCAGCTTCAAGGGCGCCAAGCCCTATCACCAGGCGCATGATCGCGGGGTGAAGCTGATCGGCGCGACCGCGCATTATGTGACGCCCGACCTGGATGAAGGGCCAATCATCGAACAGGAGACCCAGCGGGTCAGCCACAGCCTGACCAGCGAGGATTTCGTCGCCACCGGCCGCGACATCGAGTCCCGCGTGCTCGCCCGTGCCGTCAAATATCATCTTGAGGGCCGCGTCATGCTCAACAGCCACAGGACGGTGGTGTTCACCCCCTGACCCATCCGTGCCGTGGTGCGGCGGCGGACGTGTGGGGAGTCGCGCTCCGTCGCCGCATGACCTCTTTTGAAAGACCGATGATGACAGCGTCCATCATTGACGGCCGGGCCTTTGCCGATGGGCTTGGCCGGAAGATCGCCGGATCGATCCCGATATTCGAAGCCTATGCCGGGCGGCGGCCGGGGCTGGCGGTGGTGCTGGTAGGGACCGACCCCGCCAGCGAGGTCTATGTCCGCAGCAAGGGGCGCATGGCCCGCAAGCTGGGCATGGAGAGCTTCGAATATGTCCTGCCCGAGACGACCACCCAGGACGAATTGCTGGCTCTGGTGGCGCGACTGAACGCCGATGACCGGATCGACGGCATCCTTGTCCAGTTGCCGCTGCCCAAAGGGCTCGACGCGCTGGCCGTGGTGACGGCGATCGACCCCGCCAAGGATGTCGACGGCCTGCACCCGATGAGCGCGGGAATGCTGGCCTCCGGCTTGCCCGGCATGGTGTCGTGTACCCCGCTGGGCTGCATCATGCTGCTGGAGGCGACGCTGGGGTCGCTCGCCGGGCGCGATGCGATCGTGGTCGGACGCTCGATCCTGGTCGGCAAGCCGATGGCGCAATTGCTGCTGGCGCGCGACTGCACCGTGACCATTGCCCATTCGCGCACCCGCGATCTGCCCGGCAAGGTGGCGCAGGCCGAGATCGTCGTCGCGGCGGTGGGCGCGGCCGAGATGATCCGGGGCGAATGGATACGCCCCGGCGCGACCGTCATCGACATCGGCACCAGCCGGATCGAGCGCGACGGTCGCAAGACGCTGGTCGGCGATGTCGACTTTGCCGGGGCTGTCGAGCGGGCCGGAGCGATCACCCCGGTTCCCGGCGGCGTCGGCCCGATGACGATCATGACCCTGATGCACAATGCCGTGATCGCGGCGCATCGCCGGGTCGGCCTGCCCGAACCGACATGGCGATGACCGACCGGCCCTTCCCGATACCCTGTTCCACGATCTCCGAGGAGAAATAGAAAATGGCTGCGCTACCCCCCAAAGCCCGTGTGGTGATCGTCGGCGTCGGCGGCATCGTGGGCGCGTCGATCGTCCATCATCTCGTCGAGCGGGGCTGGGACGATATCGTCGGGATCGACAAGTCGGGGGTGCCGACCGATATCGGCTCGACCGCGCACGCCTCCGACTTCTGCTATGCGACCAGCCACGACTATCTGACGACGTGGACGACGCTCTACTCGATCGATTTCTTCGAGAAGATGGGGCATTATTCGCGGATCGGCGGGATCGAGGTCGCGCGTGTCGGCGACGACCAGCGGATGGACGAGATCCGCCGCAAGGTCGCTTCGGGCAAGGCGTTCGGCACCCGCGCGGAGCTGATCGACCCGGCGACGATCAAGGCGAAATTCCCGCTGATCGAGGAAAGCCTGGTGCAAGGCGGACTGTGGGACCCCGATGCCGGTCTGGTCGTGCCGCGGTCGCAGACGGTGGCGGGCAAGCTGGTCGACCAGGCGGTCGATGCGGGCAAGCTCAGCGTCTTCGCCAACACCTCGGCGCTGTCGCTGGTGATCGAGGAGGGGCGCATCAGGGGCGTCGAGACGACGCGCGGCACGATCATGGCCGATTATGTCGTGGTCTGCACCGGCCTGTGGGGTCGCCTGATCGCCGAGATGGCGGGTGAGGACCTGCCGGTCTTCCCGGTCGACCATCCGCTGACCTTCTTCGGCCCGTACAAGGAATTCGAGGGGACCGGCAAGGACATCGGCTATCCGCTGCTGCGCGATCAGGGCAATTCGGCCTATATGCGCGACACCGGCGACCCCAGGACGACCGAGGGCGGCCAGATCGAATGGGGCTATTATGAGGAGCAGGCGCCCCGGCTCGTCCATCCGCGCGACCTGCTGGAGAAGGAACAGGCCCGCCTGTCGCCGTCGCAGCGCGACCTGGAGATGGATCAGGTTCTCGAACCGCTGGAGCGCGCGATCGAGCTGACCCCGATCCTCGGCGAGTTGGGCTATAATGAAAGCCATTCGTTCAACGGCCTGCTCCAGACAACCACCGATGGCGGCCCGTCGATGGGCGAGAGCCAGAAGGTGCGCGGCCTGTGGTATGCGGTCGGCATCTGGGTGAAGGACGGCCCCGGCATGGGCAAGCTGATCGCCGACTGGATGACCGACGGGCGCACCGCCATCGACCATGCCAGCATCGACTATGCGCGCTTCAATCCGTTTCAGCTCGAGGCGAAGTTCATCGAGGAACGCTGCCTCGAAACCGCCGCGAAAATCTACAACCCGCCGGTCCATCCGCGCGAGCCCTTTGCGGGCGGACGCGGCATCCGCCGCTCGCCCTTCTGGGAGCGGGAGAAGGAACTGGGCGGCTATTTCATGGAACTGGGCGGCTGGGAGCGCGCGCATGGCTATGCCGCGAACGAGCATCTGCTGGAGAAATATGCCGACCAGGTGCCGGTGCGCGAGAATGAATGGGACAATCGCCATTTCTGGCGCGTGTCGAATGCCGAGCAGCTCGAACTCAGCGCCGATTGCGGCATCATCAACCTGTCGCACTTCCATATCACCGATATCGAGGGGCCGGACCATGTCGCGCTGATGGAATGGCTGTGCGCGGCCAAGGTCGGCGGCGACGCGACGATCGGGAAGGGTGTCTATACCCATTTCCTCGACGACGAGGGCAATGTCCGCGCCGACTTCACGGTGTTCCGTCTCGCCGATCGCTGCCGTCTGGTGAACGGTGCCGATGCCGGGCCGCGCGATATCCATTATATGCGCCGCGTCGCGCAGGATCGCGGGCTGGACGTGACCGTGACCGATGTGACCGAGAAATATGTCACCATCGGGATCTGGGGGCCGAACGCGCGCGTCAATCTGCAGAAGGTGGTGGAGGACCCAGAGGCGCTGTCGCTGGAGAATTTCCCTTTCGCCGCGATCCGTACCATCCGCATCGCCGGCAAGGACGTGATGGCCTTCCGCATCTCCTATGTCGGCGAACAGGGGTGGGAACTGCACATGGCCTATGAGGACGGGCTGGCGGTGTGGGACGCGCTCCGCTCCACCGGCGTCATCGCGGTCGGCGTGGAAACCTATGCCAATTCGCGGCGGCTGGAGAAGAGCCTGCGGCTTCAAAATGCCGACCTTCTGACGCATTATAACCTGCTCGAAGCCGATCTGGCGCGGCCCAAGGCCAAGGAAGCCGATTTCCGCGGCAAGGCGAAGAATCTCGAACATCGCGCCCGCGCGCATCAGCCCGCCAAGCTGTGCACGCTGGTGATGACCGACAATGTCGATAGCAAGGGCGTGAAGCGCTATCCGGTCGGTATCCTGCCGGTGCTCGAACCCGAGACCGGCGAGACGCTGGTCGATGAACTGGGCCGCCGCTCCTATACCAGCTCGATCGCGTTCGGGCCGTCGATCGGCAAGACTATCGCGCTGGCCTATCTGCCCTGGTCGCATTGCCAGGAAGGGCGCAAGCTGGAGGTCGAATATTTCGGCGAACGCTATCCCGTGGAAGTGGCGTCGGTCGGCTATCGCCCGCTCTACGACCCGGAAAACCGCAAGCCCAAGAGCTGATCCGGCTCCGACCCATGGGTGGCGACGGCCAGCGCCACCCATGCCGTTCCTCGGCGACAAGCGACCCGTCATGTATGTCATTCGGCTGAAAAACTGCTGCTTCTTTGCCCATCACGGTGTGTTCGACGAAGAGGAGCGACTGGGGCAGCGGTTTCAGGTCGATGTCGAACTGAAGGTGGAAGCCCCCTCCGCGCTCGACAGCGACATGATCGGCGAGACGGTCGATTACGGGCTGGTCTTTGCCGAGATCGAGCGCATCCTGTCGGGGCGGCGGCGCTTCCTGATCGAGGCATTGGCGCTGGATATCGCCCGCGCGCTTTGCGACCGCTTCGTGCAGGTGGTCCAGGCCCGCATCGTCCTCCGCAAGCCCAATGCGCCGGTGCGCGGCGTGCTCGACCATGTCGAGGTCGAGGTCGCGTGGCCGCAAGGCCTGTCGCAGCCGGTCGGCGAGATGGGTCTGGCATGTCGCGAAATGCAGGGTGCGTTGACGCAATCATCCTATTGGCTGAAGCAGGGGCAGGAATAGCCTCCACCTATACGAAGCCCGGTGGATCGCGACGCACGGGCGGGGAAAACCATAAAGCGACAGGAGGAGCGGCGAACGCCATGGCTTCATCCCGACCCGGTTCGGACGGGTGGCGATGGTCGTTCCGGCTCTGCAACGGAAAGGATGACGAGGTGAACCCACGCAGTGAAATGCTGAACCTGATCCGGTCGCGCAAGGAAGGCCATTCCCTTCCGCAGCCCTTCTACATCGACCAGGAATTCTTCGACCTCGATCTCGAACTGATCTGGTATCGGGACTGGCTGTTCGCCGGGCATGATTGCGAGCTTCTGAAGCCGGGCAGCTACTTCACGCTTCAGGTCGGGGCCTATCCGGTCGTCGTGCTGCGCGACCGTGAAGGCCGGATCCGGGCGTTCCACAATAGCTGTCGCCATCGCGGCAGCCGGGTGTGCACCTCGGTCCGGGGCACGTCCGCCAAGCTGGTCTGCCCTTATCACCAATGGACCTATAATCTCGACGGCTCGCTGGCCTTCGCGCGGCAGATGGGCGAGGATTTCGACCCCAGCGAACATTCGCTCAAGCCCGTCGCGTGCGAGAGCGTCGCGGGCTATATCTTCATCTGCCTGGCCAACGAACCGGCGGACTTCGCGCCGTTCCGCGAACTGATGCAGCCCTATTTCGCGCCGCACAACCTGACGGAGGCCAAGATCGCGTTCGAATCGACGATCGTCGAGAAGGGCAATTGGAAGCTGGTCTGGGAAAACAACCGCGAATGCTATCATTGCGCGGGCAGTCACCCGGAGCTGTGCAAGACCTATTCCGAATCGCCCAACGTCACCGGGGTCAGCGGCGGCGGTGAAGATCCCGAGATGGCCGAGCATTGGGCGCGGTGCGAAAGTGCCGGGCTACCCGCCAAATTCCAGATCCATGACAGCGGCCAGTTCCGCGCGATCCGTGCGCCGCTGCTGCGTGAGGCCGAAAGCTATACCATGTCCGGCAAGCGCGCCGTGGCCCGTCCGCTGTCGGACGCGGTGCAGGCCGAGCGGATCGGCGCGCTGATGCTGTTCAACTATCCGACGACCTGGAATCACGTCCTGATCGACCATGCCGTGACGTTCCGCGTCATGCCGATCGGCCCGAACGAGACGGCGGTCACGACGAAGTGGCTGGTCCACAAGGATGCGGTCGAGGGCGTCGACTATAAGCTCGACGAACTCACCCATGTCTGGACCCAGACCAACGACCAGGACCGCCGCATCGTCGAGGAAAACGCCTTCGGCATCCGCTCGCCCGCCTATGAGCCCGGCCCCTATTCGGAACTGCATGAGGGCGGGGTGATCCAGTTCGTCGACTGGTATGCGCGCTTCGTCGAGACGCGACTGGGCGGATCGGGACAGTCGCACATCCGGCGCGTGGCGTGACGGACGCGCGGCATTGACGGTCGTGACGATGGTCCAGCATCGGCATCTGGACGAGATGACACCATGGAACGACCGCCTCCACATGCTGGAGGTGGTCGGGGTGGTGGACGAGGCGCCGGCGGTGAAGACCTTCATCTTCCGGTCGCCGGACGGATGCTGGTTCCGGTACAAGCCGGGACAGTTCGTCACGCTCGAACTGCCGGTCGGGGACGGCGAGCCGTTGTTCCGCACCTACACGCTCGCCTCGAGCCCGTCGCGACCCTATTGCGTCGCGGTGACGGTCAAGGCGCAGGAGGGGAGCGTGGGCACGCGGTGGATGTTCGACCATCTGCGTCCCGGCATGCGGATCAAGGCCTATGGCCCCAACGGCCATTTCACCCATGTCGATCATCCCGCCGGTCGCTATCTGTTCATATCGGCGGGATCGGGCATCACCCCGATGATGGCGATGCTGCGCTGGATGGCCGATCTCGCCCCGCAGAGCGACGTCGCCTTCGTCAGTTGCGCGCGCAGCCCGCGCGACATCATCTTCCGCCACGAACTGGAACTGCTCGACCGGCAGATGCCGAACCTGTCGCTCAGCGTCATGGTGAAGGGCAATTCGCTGGGCGAAAGCTGGTTCGGGCATCGCGGGCAGATCAGCCATCCGATGCTGGCAATGCTGGTTCCCGACCTGATGGAGCGAGAGGTCTTCTGTTGCGGGCCGGAAGCCTTCATGGCGCTGGTCCAGGATTTCCTGCGCGATGCCGGGTTCGACATGGCGCATTATCATCAGGAGAGCTTCGGCGAGGCCGCTGCCGACGCGCCGGCCGAACAGGTGGCGATCGTCACCGAGGCGGGGGCAGAAGCGGGGGCGGCGAGCGACGGGGCGATCCCGGTCGTCTTCGCCAATTGGGGTGTCACCGGCAGCTGCCAGCCGGGGCAGACCGTGCTTGAGGCCGCCCGCGCCGCCGGGGTTCGCATTCCGGCTGCGTGCGAATCGGGCATTTGCGGAACCTGCAAGACCAGGAAGATCTCCGGCGAGGTCGTGATGACTCACAATGGCGGGATTCTGGATGAAGAGGTGGAGGAGGGCTATATCCTGGCCTGCTGCTCCCGCCCCTTGGGGCCGCTGGAACTGGACGCCTGAAGCAACGGGGAGCGCGCGTGACCGAGGAACGGATGATAGAGGGCGTGAAGGACTATACCGCGCCCGCCGGAGGCTGGGGCGCGTTGCGTGCGGTCGCGGTGGCGGTCCGGGGGCAGATGGCCGATGCGCGCGCGCTGCTGTCGGTCAACCAGCCTGACGGGTTCGACTGCCCCGGCTGTGCCTGGCCCGATCCGAAACATGGTTCCTCGTTCGAATTCTGCGAGAACGGCGCCAAGGCGGTGACGTGGGAGGCAACCGCCAAGCGCGTCGACCCGGATTTCTTCGCGCGCCATTCCGCCAGCGAATTGTGGACGTGGAGCGATCATGAACTGGAGGATGCGGGACGGCTGACCGATCCGCTGCGCTATAATCCCGACACCGATCATTATGAGGTGATCGGCTATGACGAGGCATTCCGCCTGGCGGGGGAGGCGCTCAATCGGCTCGACCATCCCGATCAGGCGGAATTCTATGCCTCCGGCCGGACCTCGAACGAGGCGGCGTTCCTGTGGCAGCTTTATGTCCGCGCGTTCGGGACCAACAATTTCCCCGATTGCTCGAACATGTGCCACGAGGCGACGAGCACCGGCCTGCCCCAGTCGATCGGCATCGGCAAGGGCACGGTGACGCTCGAGGATTTCGAGCATGCCGATGCCATTTTCTGCATCGGCCATAATCCCGGCACCAACCATCCGCGCATGCTGTCCTCGCTGCGCGATGCGGCCAAGCGCGGTGCGGCGATCATTGTCGCCAACCCGATGAAGGAACGCGGGCTGGAGCGCTTTCAATCGCCCCAGCATGTCGGCGACATGGTCCGGCCGGGCGGCGTGGCGCTGGCGTCGGCCTATTACCAGGTCCGGGTCGGCGGTGATCTGGCCATGCTGAAGGGCATGATGAAGGCGATTCTTGCGCGGGACGCGGCCGATCTGGCGGCGGGCGGAGCGGGGGTGCTGGACCGCGCCTTCATCGCCGAGCACACGACTGGATTCGAGGCGCTGGCCGCCGATATCGCCGCGGGTGACTGGGCCGAGATCGAGCACCGCTCCGGCCTGTCGCGGGCCGAGATCGAGGGCATGGCGGACATATATGTCCGGGCCGAGCGGGTGATCGTCTGCTATGGCATGGGCATCACCCAGCATCGGCATGGCACGCGCAACGTGCAGCAGATCGCCAATCTGCTGCTCCTGCGCGGTCATTTCGGACGACCGGGCGCGGGCATCTGTCCGCTGCGCGGGCACAGCAATGTCCAGGGTGACCGGACGGTGGGCATTACCGAACTGCCGACCGAGGCGTTTCTCCAGCGGCTCGACAAGGCCTTCGGCATCCGCGGTCCGCGCCGGCATGGGCATAATGCGGTCGAGGCGTTGAAGGCGATGCGCGACGGGCGGTCGCGCGCGATCCTGTCGCTGGGTGGCAATCTCGCGGTGGCGATGCCCGATCCCGAGGCGTGCTTCGCCGCGTTCCGCAACATGGACCTGTCGGTCACGATCGTCACCAAGTTCAACCGCACCTGCCTGCTCCAGGCGCGCGAGACGCTGGTCATCCCCTGTCTCGGCCGCACCGAGCAGGATATGCAGGCGAGCGGGCCGCAATTCGTGACCGTCGAGGATTCGATGTCGATGGTCCACGCCTCGCGCGGGCGGCTGAAGCCCGCTGCCGAGGGGCTGCTCTCCGAACCGTCGATCGTGGCGGGGCTGGCCAAGGCGACGCTGGGCGCGACGTCGATCGACTGGGACTCAATGGTCGCCGATTATGATCGCATCCGCGACAAGATTGCCGAGGCTTTCCCCGATTTCGGCGACTTCAATACGAGGGTGCGGCAAAAGCACGGCTTTCGCCTGACCGTCGGGCCATCGAACCGGGTCTGGAATACGGCCGATGGCAAGGCGCATTTCCTGGTTCACCCGGATATGGACGGGGCGGGCGGCAATGCCGATGCGCCGTTGGTCCTGACCACGATCCGCAGCCACGATCAGTATAATACGACGATCTATGGCCGGAACGACCGCTATCGCGGGATTACCGGCCGGCGGGACGTGGTGTTCGTTCACCCCGACGATCTGGCCGACGCCGGATTGGAACACGGCGATCTGGTCGATGTCGTCGCGGGGCCAGACCGGGTTCTCGGTGGCCAGGTCGCCGTCGCGCACAGCATCGCACGGGGATCGGTCGCCGCTTATTACCCCGAGGCCAATCACCTCATCGCGCTGGAAGATCACGACGTGGAGAGCGGCACGCCCGCCTATAAATCGGTCCCCGTCACGCTGCGGCGGGCGGAGCGTGGGGCCGATTGATGACCGGCGCGCGGGCGGACGTCGTCCCGGGTTGCGCCCGTCAATCGTTGCGTCCCTTGGCGAGGCGGCTGCCCGGTCTTTCGTCGCAATGCGTTGTGGGAACGCTTGAACATCTCAGCCTTCGAGTCTAAACCAGACTAAACACTCTGGTTTAGATGTCATGCGAAAACCCAATCCAGCGAGTCAGGCCGCGCAGCGGGGGTATCTTATCGCGGCGGCGCGCCGCTGCTTCGCGCGGGCCGGGTTTGACGGCACCAGCACCGAAGCCGTGCGGATCGAAGCCGCGACCAGCACTGGCAAACTGTTTCACTATTTTCCCAACAAGAAGGCGCTCATCCTGGCGGTGGTCGAAGAGCATCATCGCCAGACGCTGTCATGGCTGGAGACTCTGGAGAAAAAGGCAGATGTGGGCCAAGCGCTGCGCGATCTGCTTGCAGGCGTCATTGCAGCCGCAGCCGATCCCCTGGAACGGCGGTTGGTCCTGGAAATAGCCGCTGCCGCTTCGCGCGATGCTTCGATCGCGAATCTGAGCGCGGAAACGGACATGGCAATGATGCAAACCATCGCGGCCCTCATCAGGCGGCACGAGAAGCCATTCCTCCTGCCCAGCGAGCGGATGGCGGCGCTGCTCTCCACCTGGATCGACGGTGTCTTCAGTCGCGCGGGCTCCGATCCCGGCTTCGATCTGCCAGCGATGAAAATAACGATCGACGAATTGTTGGTCATCCTAGCGGGTCAACAGGAGGGGCGTAACCATGCCTGATCGCATCGAAAGTATCGATGCCGTGAGAGGTTTCGCGCTCGCCGGGATCCTCGTGGTCAACAGCCTCGTCTTCGCCTCGACATGGTACGGCACCGGCCTGACCGCACCCGACACGAGCTGGCTGGACATGCTGATAGAAGGTGTCATCTCGACGTTGTTCGAGCTCAAATTCTATCTGCTGTTCTCATTTCTGTTCGGTTATTCCGTCACCTTGCAGATGCAATCTGTGGAAAAGGCCGGTGCCAGCTTTCTGCCTCGCATGCTGCGTCGCCAATTCGGGCTCTTTCTTATCGGCGCCCTGCATGCCGTCGTTCTTTTTCACGGCGATATTCTCACGACGTATTCCAGCCTGGGCCTGGCACTCCTGGCTTTGAGGAACAGAAGTGACCGATTCCTCATGGGGCTCGCGGTCATTCTGATTGTGTCGACATCACTCCTTTGGGCCGCTCTTGCCATTTGGCAGGCGAGCCTGCCAGCGCTGGATCAGACCGACACGGCGCGCGTGATGATCCTTGTGGCAGCCGAAACCTGGAGGGGGCCGCCCGGGCAGATCATATCCGGCCATCTCAAAGCGTTGAACAATTTCCTACCCTTGCTGCTGCTCCTGCAGGCGCCATCCGCATTCGCGATGTTTCTTCTGGGCTATGTCGCCGGACGCAACGGGATGTTTGGTCAGATGGACGTCGTGCGGCGACACTGGGCGCGGCCCATCTGCAAGCTCGGCCTGTTTCTTGGCTTGCCCGGTGCCCTGTTCTACGGATTGGCCGCGACCTTTCAGCCCGGCACTTACCTTGAAACCGGAGGCCTGGCGGTGTCCGTCATCACGGCGCCATTCCTGTCGGCGGCCATGGTTCTTGGCGTGCTGCGCATTCTGGCTCGCCCGGCCGCGATGCCCTTGTTTGGCGCTCTGGCCGCAGCCGGAAGAATGGCGCTGACAAATTACCTGCTTCAATCGGTCGTGCTGGCTCTGGTGTTCCATGGCTATGGCCTTGGCCTCGTCAACCGGCTCTCGATGGCTCAGCTATTGCTGATGAATATTGCGATCTTCACCTGTCAACTGCTCGTCAGCAAAGTCTGGCTGTCACACTTCCGCTACGGACCGCTGGAATGGATACTGCGCGGCTTTACCCGCCTCTCATTCCACCCTTCGAGATCCATAGGATAGGCGCCGGCGGGTGGCATGACCTGATGCATGATCTCACGAGGACCGGTAGTGTTCATACCCGGCTTTGTTGCTCAAGAGTGCGAAAGAATGGCAAGCCTCAAGTGGTGAGGTGTGGCTGCCAAACGGCTACAACGGGGCGGGACCTGACCGCTGATACTCAGGATTCGTCGGACGGTAGCGTAGGGTCGGCGGTTTTCTATCTCACCCGTTGGGCCACGAACGATGAAGATGAGCACTACACCTACGCTGTAGCACTCCCCTAGAGCCGCCTTTCACCGAAGCGGGGCGCCGTTCCCCGCTCTCGACTACTAGGGCCGAGACTCAATCAAAGCCAGAATGCGAGTGCAGTTGCGATAGCGACGCCTGAGAGGAAGTTGTCGGCGAGCTTGTCGTATCGGGTCGCTACGCGGCGGAAGTCTTTGAGGCGGCAGAAGGCGTTTTCGATCAGGTGGCGACCGCGATACCGGTTCTTGTCGTAGCGGATGGTGCGTTTGCGGTTTCGTCGTCCGGGAATGACAGGAACGGTTCCGGCGTCACGTAGTGAACGGCGCAGCCGGTCGGCGTCGTAGCCTTTGTCGGCCAGCAGATAACGCATCCGGCCAGCACGTTCGAGAAGCGCAGGCGCTGCCTTCACGTCGCTGACATTGCCGGCGGTCAGCATCAGGGCATAGGGACGGCCGATGACATCGGTGAGCGCGTGGACCTTGGTCGTCCAGCCACCGCGCGAGCGACCGATCGCCTGGATCTGGCGCCCCCTTTTCCGCCGAAGGCCGCGCGTTGCGCCTTGATGTAAGTGCTGTCGATCGCGGTGCTCTTCGTGACCACGCCGGCATTCACCAGCGCGTCGAGCAGCCTGAGCCAGAAGCCACGGCGCGACCAGCGGTTGAACCGGTTGTAGATCGTCGTCGATGGCCCGTAATCAGCCGGGCAGTCGCACCAGCGACAGCCGACCTTCAGCACGTGCACGATCCCGGAGATCACCCGCCGGTCGTCCACTCGCCGCGCGCCGGGCTGGTTCTTCGGCAGATGCGGCTCGATCGCCGCCCACGCTTCATCCGACAACCAGAACAGCGCCATGCCTCACTCCTCCTGATCCAACCCCCACTGAATCAGGAATGCTGCTATCTCTCAAGATGCTGATTGGGTTTGGACCCTAGCATTACAGTTGCATATTGATCGGAATTCTGAATCAATAGGTCTCCATGGTAAGGAGGCCGTGGATGGCGGGCGCATCGATCGAGACGACACTGGAGCTGTGGGCGACATCGCTGCGCGATGTGAAGGCGCGGATGCGCAGCCTTTTCACGCAGGACCGGGTAGCGGCGTCGGCCAGTCTTTTCCTGGATGGCCTGCTGGGTGATGAGCGGCG
>NZ_JAVSCQ010000035.1:0-41927 GCF_040560405.1 Facivitalis istanbulensis | reverse complement strand
TTGCCGCAGGGTGTCGGCTTCCTCGCGAAGCCCTGGCGGATCGACGAGGTTGTGAACAGGGTGGCGGAATTACTGTAATTGCCGCGCGTCCTGAACGGGAGAAAATCGGATGACGGGGAATGTCGCAGGCGTGCCCGCTTCGCGCGCTACCGCACTCGATTACATGGAACGCGCCCTCGCGATCTTGCGGACGCTCGATGGAAATAGCGCGAAATCGGTGGAGCATCTTGTAGAGGCGATCGACGCCGCGATGCCCGCGCCATTGGCCAAGATGACAGCCGACGAAACGGAACTCACCTGGCAGATGTCCTATGTCGCGCAGAGGGTCTTTCAGCTTCATAACAAATACGAGATGACGTTTGAGCAAATCGCGCAGCGCCTTGGCATCACGGCGGACCAGGCCCGCGAATATCTCGATTATGTCGAAATGATAATCAACGCGCCGCCGCCAACCGAGGACGTTTAAACGCCCTCCCCCGCCCGCCTGTCCGAATATCGCTCCGCCAGTTCCCGCCAAAAGGCGAGCGGCCGCTCGGGCAGAGAGTAATCGACGTGTCGGGCTTGGTTCTTGCCCTTGTAGGCAGAGTGCGCGACTTGCGCCAAATCCGCGAGCGCGTCCGCCTCTTCATCATCGCTGATGCCGCTGAATAAGGGAACATCGCAGCCGCGCTCGCGGGCATCGGCGAGATCGTCGAGCATGATCCACATTGCCTGATAGGCGGTGCCGGGGTGCTGGAACTCTTCGCCACCAATCCCGATATGCTCGGTTATCACATGGTCGCGGCCGCTTTCCAGGGCCGCCAAAACAAGAGCCGGGGGGAGCGTTTGCCGCAATGCTTCCAAACCCTTCTCCCCCGCCAGCGTATCGACCCAATCGGCTAGCATATGGACGATGATTCGTTCGCCGTAGGTGAACCGCTGCGGCGACGGCGATTCCACATAGCGTTCGATCGCCTCGGCCGCGCAGGCGGCGAGGCTTCGCCCCGTCGCGTCGGCAATCTTCGCAAGGCGGGCCTCTATATCCTTCGACAGCTCGATTTCCAGCATCCGGTTCCACTCCACCCATGCGCGGGATTCACGCGCCCAACTATGTGTGATAAAGGACATTATCATATATTTGGAGCAACGCAGGACGAGGATGGAAATGCGCGCGGTGCATGAGACGATCGAAGGCCCTTTTGCGATCGGGGAGGATTTGGCCGTCTATGGCCTCATCACCCAGGGGGCCGCCCTGCAGGGCGGCGTCAAGATGGTCCTGCACGGCACGATCGGCGGCGACCTCACTGTCGAGCCGGGAGCGCGCGCGATCATCCACGGCACCGTCGCGGGGCGCATCTACAACAAGGGCGGGCGGGTCGAGCTGTTCGGCATGGCCGCTGCGGTCGAGAACCTGTCCCCCGATGCCGCGACGATCATCGACGGTGCGGCGCATGTCCTTCGGGGCCGGCGATTGGAGACGGTGCGATGACCAACACAGAGCGTTTAAACGGCCCGGAGATCCACAGCTAGGAGGGAGCCTTGATGCACAAGGATGACGACACGGCTTTCGCCGACAACTATGCTGAGCGCGACCAGGCTAGGACGCTGCGCGAGCAGGCCCGCACGGGCGGCCTGCGCTTCGAGGCATATCTACCCGGCGATATGGCCGATTGGCTGTTGGCGCAGGTCGAGCAGGGCCATTTCGTCGATCCGTCCGAGGCGGTGTTCGCGATCGTCAAGAACTTCATCGAGATGGAGCCACACCGCGATTTGCGCGACGAGCTGCTACGCCGGATATTGGATGAGTCGGTTGCGCGCGGCCTTGAGGACGTGAAGGCGGGCCGCGTCCGCCCCGCCGAGGAAGTGTTTGACGAGCTGCGCCGGGAAATGGCCGAGCCGCGCCCCGAGCCGGCGCGTTGGGCGAAGATCGCGCGATGAACGAGCTGGCCCCCCTGCCCCCGCCCCCATCTTCTTCGGCGCTGGCGTTGCCGGCGCTGGTGGCGTCGGCCGACGAGGCGGCGCGGCTGCGCTTCCTTGAGTTCTTCGCCGTCACCATCCGCAATCCGCATACCCGCCGCGCCTATATGCGCGCAGCCGGCGAGTTTCTGGCCTGGTGCGAGGCACGCGGCGTCATATCGCTCGCCGGCGTGCAGCCGCTTCACGTCGCGGCTTGGATCGAGGCGCAGGGGGGCGAGCTGGCCCCGCCCAGCGTCAAGCAGCAGCTCGCCGGCGTGCGGAGCCTGTTCGATTGGCTGGTGATGGGTCAGGTAGTGCCGGTGAACCCCGCCGCATCGGTGCGCGGGCCGGCCTATAGCCAGCGGCGCGGCAAGACGCCGGTGCTGGTGCCCGACGAGGCGCGGCACTTGCTCGATACGATCGACGTTGCCACCCATGCCGGCCTGCGCGACCGCGCCTTGATCGGCCTCATGGTCTATAGCTTCGCGCGGATCGGCGCGGCGCTGGCGATGCGGGTCGAGGACGTGTTCATGCAGAACCGCCGTCTATGGGTCCGGTTGCATGAGAAAGGCGGCAAGCGCCATGAGATGCCCTGCCACCACAATCTTGAGGACTATCTGACCGCCTACATCGACGGGTGCGGCTTGCGCGAGGATCGCAAGGGGCCGCTGTTCCGCACGATCGCGCGCGGCACCGGGCAGTTGAGCGAAACCCCCCTGCCCCAAGCCAATGCCTTCGCGATGGTGCGTCGGCGCGCGGCGGCGGCCGGGATCGGCACGGCGATCGGCAACCATTCGTTCCGCGCGACCGGCATCACCACCTATCTGAAAAACGGCGGCACCTTGGAGACGGCCGCGACGATGGCGAACCACAGCTCGACGCGCACCACCCAGCTCTACGATCGGCGGCCCGATGATGTGACGCTCGACGAGGTGGAGCGGGTGTTGATCTAGGCGGCTTTTCCTGTCGCGAGTTTTAGGATTTTTGCGACAGAGGCGGCGAGACAAACCAGACGGAGCGGCATTGCAGCATCACAGTGCCGGTGCCAGCATCGGCGTATAGTATACCGTAAGAAGAATTGAGCCGTAGAGGATTTCACAAGATGACCGATGACGAAAAGGCGATCCGTCAAGTCGTTGAAACTTGGATGGCAGCGAGCAAAGCGGGCGATATTGCAACCGTCCTTTCATTGATGACCGACGATGTTGTCTTCATGGTGCCGGGACAGGAGCCGTTTGGAAAAGAGGCTTTCGCTACGGCGTCCGAAAGCATGGGCGACACCCGGATAGAAGGCACAAACGAAATCATCGAATTACAGATTATCGGGAACTGGGCGTTTACTCGCAATCGTATCGAGATGACCGCTACCCCGTCCGCCGGCGCTCCCATCCGTCGATCAGGATACACGCTCACACTTTTGCACAAAGAATCCGATGGCAAGTGGCGGCTTGCACGCGACGCCAATCTCCTGACACTGTCGCAAAAATCCTGAAACCTGCGACACCTATATTCATCCAATTACATCGCTACCCCATTTCAGGGACCAGGTGCGGAACCGTTTGGCAGGCCCAGCGGTCGCCCTGCCAATGGAACCCTACCCGCTGCGCGTTGCTGATCGCGGGTGGCTCGCCCTTGCGCCAGAAACCGAGCATCTTGCCCCGATCGTCCAGATGCGTGTCGGCGACGATCGCGCGCGCGGCCTGGATGAACTGCCCATGCCCGAACACATAGACCAGCGATCCCGCAGGCATGGCGGCGAGGCGCGTCAGCGCCGCCTCGCAGCGCCGGAGCAGGGTGGCGAAGCTCTCCGCCCCCTCCCCGTCGCAATAATCAGGATCGGCCGCGCTCCAATAGCGTTCGAGGTGCGGCATCCGCTCTGCGCTGCGCGTGCCGTTCCAGCGCGCCGGTTGCAGATAGGTGAACTCTTCGATCGGCCACACTTCGACCGGCACGCCGGGAAAGCGCGCGATCGTCGGCGCGGCCGTCTGCTGCGTGCGCGTATAGGGCGACGTGACGATGAGCGCGGGCGCTTGCGTCCAGCTCGCCGCGACTTCGCGCGCCTGTTCCTGGCCCAGCTCCGTCAGCTCGATCGCACCGAGATCATCGCAGGGCAGGCCGGCGTTGCCTGTGCTTTGGCCGTGGCGGATGAAAATCGCCTGCATGTGCGTCATCTATCCGAATACCTCGCTATGAGAGCCAAGGCGCGCGAGGCGCAGCGTTTCGTCGTCGGGCTTGGCGTAGATCAGCACCAGGTCCGGCTTGATGTGGCAATCGCGATAGCCCGCCCAATCGCCGCTCAGATCATGGTCGCGGTATTTGGGATCAAGCGGCGTGTCAGTCGCGAGCGCGGCCAGAACGGGCTGAAAATCGGCGTCGAGGGTCGCCCGATGCCGGCCCTTCAATTCCCGCTTGTAGTCGCGCTTGAACCGGGTCGAGCGATCAATCGTCCGCATGGAGGTCCGCCATCAGCGCCTCGACGCTGGCGAACTTGGTCCCCTTCCCCGCCGCCAGCTCCGCCATTGCCTCGCGCGTCGCGGCGTTCGGCACCTTGACCTCGAAAGGCAAGCGCCGTTCATCGGCGATACGCAGCATCAGCAGCCGGATAGCATCGGAGATCGAAAGCCCCATCGCGCCCAGCGCGGCCGTGGCGCGCTCCTTCGTGGCATTGTCGATCCTGGCGCGAACATAGGTGTCGGAAACAGCCATTGGAATTTCCCTCTGAAAACGTAGTCCCAATGTAGTCACAAAATCCGATTTTGGCAAGATCGCTGCACGGATTTCGCGAGCGATATGCCGGCGTCGATGTTCGTTGAAGGGGAAAGGCGATCCTGGCCGCCTTTCCCCAGCAGATTACGACCGCCTGCTTAGTTCCCACAGCCATGTTTCAAAGCAGCCGGGGCCGCGTGCGATGTGCTGGATCGCGCGCAGCATCCGCCATCGCACTATCTGTCAAACGGCGTTCAAAAGGGACCCCCGATCGGCGTCGAAGAGGGACCCCCTTTTCAGATAATATGATGCTGGTTTGTTGAAGATGGCCTTGCGCTGCGTGCGGCGGAGGGCGGGCGTAGCCCGACCGGAGGCGCGCGCAGCGCAAGATAGATTTTTGAAGGCGCCGAAGGTGGCTGTCAGCTGCGGTTTTTGAAGCGCCAGCTGTCGTTGCCCGTCTCGACGATATCGCAGTGGTGGGTGACGCGGTCGAGCAGCGCCGTGGTCATCTTGGGATCGCCGAACACGGTCGGCCATTCGCCGAAGGCGAGGTTCGTGGTGATGATGACGCTGGTCCGCTCATAAAGCTTGCTGATGAGGTGGAACAGCAACTGCCCTCCCGAGCGGGCGAACGGCAGATAACCGAGCTCGTCGAGAACGATCAGGTCGAGCCGCGACAGCTGCGCCGCCAGGGTCCCGCCTTTGCCGATCCGGGTCTCCTCTTCGAGGCGTGTCACCAGTGCGGCGTGTCCAATTTTTCGTCGAACACCTCTATGAAGCAATCGAGAAGGTCTCCGGGATCATCAAGCGGCCAGTCAGCCGGCTGGCGAACGAACATCGGTTGCTTGTGACCGGTGAGGCGGGGACTATCCAGCGGAACGTCCCCATACTCCGCGCAATTTCAGCATAGTTCTTCCCCCCAACCCGGTTGCAGACAAAGGTTTCGCGCGCGATCGGCGGCATGGTCTCGAACAGGATGCGTGACACGGCGTCGCTGTCGGGGCGAGCGTCATCCCAGGGGATGCGATCGTTGAAGCCGTGCCGGTCTAGCCAGCCCTCGCAATATGCCCGGTAGCGCAGGCGCAGGGCGTATTCAGCGGGAGCAATTGCGGGGTTGTCGCTGCGATGAGGCGGATCGCCATCGAGCGACGCGCTCACCATCAACAGGGCTTCGGAGAGGCAGCCTTGCACCGCCTGCACGTCGATTCCGAGGCGATCAGCGATTTCCCCGAAAGCCAGATTATCGAAGCGGTGGAGCCGAAACACCACGCGCGATAGGACTGGCACCTGATAGACGGCCGCTTGATAGCGGGCCAGGTAATCGGCGCTAGGTTCAGGAGGCGTTGGCATTGCACGCCTCCCCGTCTTGATGATGAGGGCTATCGGTCGCGCGATCGTATAGCACGATCCCCGCATCATAGAGGTCTGTGAGGAAGAAGTTTTCCGCTGCCCGAAGCCGATCCATCTCATGAAGCGTGAACACGGACAGCCGGACAGTTGCCCGCCCGCGCAGCTCGCTCGCAACAGCTTGGCGAGCGATGCCCCAATAGCGGTTCATGCCTTTGTAGGCGTCGTGGTCCACGAACGCCCATATTTCGAGATCGGTGCGGTGGAAATCGTCCCGATCGCGCCGCCCGGTGTCGGCATAGCGGCCGACCAGCATCAACCGATGCAGCGTCCCGCGCTTCGGGGCGCGGTCCCGCCTATTCACAAAATGAAGGCGCAGCAGGCGGGCCGCGCGCTCTACTTCGATTTGTCTCCTGTGCGTAAGGTGCGCCACTCGCTCCGTAACACGCTCGCGCAACTGCCAGTTTTGCTCGAATGTCAACGGCTCGTTGGCTCCCGCAAGGGAACTCGCTGCAATCCGTTTGCCGGTCATAGACTTGCCTCCGTTCCGCATCCGTGGTGGCAAATCGGGAGTGGCAAACGGATGCGGCTTTAAACCAGCTCCCGCGCGAATCGCGCTGTCGCAGCGTCAGCCAGAAAGCCAGGCAAGCCATGTCCACGGCATTTAAGCTATCGCTTATACAGTAAAACGATAGCTAATACTTAAATAAGCGGTAGCGTCAACGGGTTTACCTTGGAGAACGAAACCTTGCCCGATAGCGACAGGGCATGGGACGACCGCCTCTTGGAATGAAGCCGACAACGATCCGGCTACCGCTCGAAACGATGCGCCGCATTGAAATGCTGGTTGGCAAAAAGAGGATCGCGAAATTCATCCGCGAGGCGATCGAGAGCGAATTGGAGCGCCGAGAGAAGGCGGAACCATCCACCGAAATGATTGCGAAATTCATCCGTGAGACGGTGGAAAGTGAGTTGCAGCGCCGGGAAAAGGCGAAGTCTCCCACCGAAGAGAGCTAGGTTTAGATGCAGGCGGGGACATGCGCCTGCCGCTGGCGCGGCACCGTGGCCCTACTCGCTTCGCTCCCCAAGCCCGCAAGCGGTCTTGGCCCAAGGTGACGACCCACATGGCGGGGGCGAGATCGCAAGCGGATCTCGCTTCATGGTGCCGGCGTGCGCCGGCGTCGATGTTCGTTCAAGGGGGGAAAGGCGGTCCCGGCCGCCTCTCCCCCGCAACGGGATTAGACGGGGCCGTGCCTCGCTGCGCTGCGGCCGCACCACCCCCATCGAATCCCGCTGCCCCCCTCTCTCGCCGGCGTTCTTGGGCGTCCGTGTTCCGGCCGATGGCATGGCCATCGCCGGACAGGCGATTTGAAGGGAGTAAGGACGATGACCCACCAAACCCGTGAAAGCTGGCTCAATGCGGTGGCGCTGGGCATGGCTCCGCTGTTCGAGGCGCTGGACGCCCCCCTGCCCGACCGCGTGCGCGTGGCGATCGGCTTCACCAGCAGAGGCGCGAAGGCCAAGGCGATCGGCGAGTGCTGGGACAACCGCTTGAGCGCGGACGGGCATTTTGAAATCTTCATCCGGCCCGACCTGGCGCACGCGCCCGACGCCATGCCCGCGCAGATCGCGGCCATCCTCGCGCATGAGCTTGTCCATGCCGCCGTTGGCATCCCGGCAGGGCATGGGAAGGCGTTTAAACATGGGGTAATCGCGGGAGCGAGTCACCCGGAGGCTCAGGATTTATGGCCTGACAGGAGACAGGTGGTTGTTCCCCGATAGGATGGACAAACGGGCTCACGACTGGCGCCGGGCCCAGGCATCGAACGGAGAACAACCATGGGTGAGTATATCGGTCTTGATGTGTCATTGAAAGAGACGGCCGTTTCCATCCGGCGAGCGGGCAAGCGTATCTGGCGCGGCAAGTGCCTGTCGGACCCGGCGCTGCTGGCGGAGCTGATCCGCAAGCGCGCGCCCGATGCCGAGCGCGTTGTGTTCGAGACCGGGCCGCTGTCGGTGTGGTTCTATCATGAGCTGACCGGGCATGGCGTGCCGGCGATCTGCATCGATGCGCGGCATGCGAAGGCCGCCCTCGACATGGCTCCGAACAAGACGGATGCAAATGACGCTGACGGCCTGGCCCATCTTGCCGAAGTCGGCTTCTTCCGCGAAGTGCGGGTGAAGGGCTATGACAGCATGCTAATGCGCACGCTGGTGGCGGGGCGCAGCAAGCTGGTCCGCGTGACGACTGACCTTTCCAACCAGATACGCGGTCTCATGAAGACGTTCGGTCTGGTCGTACCTCGCGGCCAGGGCGGCGTGTTCGAGAAGAATGTTCATCGGCTGCTCGAAGGCGAGGACGCCCTGGCCCGCATCATCATCCCGATCCTGGAAGCGTGGCGCGCCATGCGCACGAAAGCGGCCGAGCTCGGTCGCCAACTCACGGCGGCGGCCCGTCATAGCCAGGCATGCCAGCTTCTGATGTCGATCCCCGGCGTCGGCGTTGTGACGGCAACCACCTTCACCACCGCCATTGAAGATCCGACGAACTTTGCCAAGTCGCGCTCGGTTGGTGCCTGGATCGGCCTTACAACCCGCCGATACCAGTCGGGCGAGGTCGATTATGACGGCCACATCTCGCGACGAGGCGACGGAAATCTGCGAGCCGTGCTCTATGAGGCGGCGACAGTGATCCTGACGCGGACATACGCCGACAGCGATCTGCGGACATGGGGGCTCAAGCTTCGCGAGAAGCTCGGCTTCAAACGCGCGGCCGTCGCCGTCGCCCGCAAGTTGGCGGTCATCATGCACGCCATGTTGAAATCCGGCGAGTTGTTCAATCGGACTGCCGCCGCCTGATATCCTCGCCGGCTCGATCACGCTGATCCGAGCACCCCGAGGCGTCCCTGCCAGGACGTGAGTTGGACCATTCCGAGCGACCCGTTGCATTGCCGAAGCTCCCCTTCAGCATGTGCGCTTTAAACACTGGAAGGTCCGCTCCGTGGAGACCCATCATGCGGCGACACCATATCGACCGCGAAGACGACCGTGCTCCCGGCATACGACGCAAAAAGATCAGAAAGGACTTGCGCTATGAGCTGCGATTAGACGACGGGTCGCCCTTGGCCTTGGCCTTGTCGGGTCGATGCGCGCCACCACCCCCGGCGAGGCGTTCCTTGCGGCCATCGCGCCGATCCTAGCCGATGTTGGCCCCCTCCCCCATGCCCGTCTCGACACGGACGGAGAGTCGACCGCGCCGAAGAAGCAGAAAACCCGGATGCTCAAATGCGAGTGCGCGACGTGCGGCTATACCGTCAGGACCGCGCGCAAATGGCTTGAGCAGGCCGGAGCGCCGCTTTGCCCGATCGAGGATCACGGCCAGATGGAGCATGAACCGCTCGACGATGACAGCGAGGATGAAGGCGGCGAGGATAGCTAGACCGCCCTCCCCTCCCCCGCAATTCGGGGTTTCATTGACGCTGCGCGCCAGTTCGGGGTTTCGTTGACGCAACCGGCCCAAGCCAGTATGACCACATGCAAACATGCGGCCATGTAAGGATATTCACATGCCAACAATCGCGATCATCAGCCAGAAGGGCGGTGCGGGCAAGACCACCCTCGCCCTGCATCTGGCCGCAGCCGCCGAGGATTCCGGGCATACCGCCCTTGTGATCGACCTCGACCCGCAAGCGACGGCGAGCCAGTGGGCGGCATGGCGACAGGATGCGCCCCCGGTTGTGATCGACAGCGCGCCCCCTCGCCTCGCTGCTAAGATCGAGCAGGCTACGAGCCAGGGCGCGGCGTTCATCGTGATCGACACCCCGCCCCACGCCGACAGCGCGGCGAGCGCCGCTGTTGAGGCGGCCGACCTGGTGTTGATCCCTTGCCGCCCCAGCGCGTTCGATTTGGCGGCGATCAAGACGACCGCCAGCCTTGTGAAGATGCGCGGCAAGCCCGCTTTCGTGATCTTCACGGCGGGAAGCCCGACCGCGCCGCGCATGTATGACGAGGCCGCGCAGCTCGTGCAGGATTATGGGCTGGATGCCTGCCCCCACCATATCGCCGATCGCGCCGCCTTCCGCCATGCGGCGGCCGAGGGCAAGACGGCGATGGAAATCGAGCCGAGCGGCAAGGCGGCCGACGAGGTGCGGCAGCTTTACAAGTGGACATGCGAGCATGTAAACATGCAAGCATCTAAGAAGCGGAGGGCCAGCGCATGAGCAGCCGGAAAGGATCATTGCTGGCATTGCGGGATCGGGAAGCTGCACCAGCGCCGGCGACGGCCGAGCCGGAGGGGAGGGCGGCCGCGCCGATCGCCCGCAGCTCTGGCGCAGGCACCGGCAGCGGATCGAGCAGCAGCCCGGTTGCGCCGAGCCGTCAGGGCAAGAAGGCCATGACGGGCTATTTCAGCCCGGAAATGTCCTTCGCCATGCACATGACCGCCCGCAAGCACGGCATGAGCCTACAGGACGCGATGGCCGAGGCGTTCAACGACTGGCTGCGAAAGATGGGGGAAAGCCCTGTAGGCAAGTGAGCATGTCCACATGCAAAAATGAGGGCTAGGGACGGTTCATGTCGCTGACCAAACTTCTTGTGCCGACCTATACGCAGATGCTGGGGACGATCGACGGGCTGTTGGCCAAAGCCCAACGCGAGATGCCGGAGCGGGCGGAATCCCTGCCTTCGGCGCGTCTCGCCCCCAACATATTGCCGCTGGCCTCGCAAGTGCGCCTTGCCGCCTGTCAGGTCCATGAGGCGATGTATAAGCTATCCGGCTTCCACAGGCCGAGAGACCTAGATGACCTCCTGGCCGAGGCTTACGCTTGCGGCGAAGCGCCGGGGTCGCTCGCGGATGCCCGAAAGCGGATGGACGAAGCCTTGGTTGAATTGACCGGGCTGGACTTCGACAGCTTCGATATTAGCGCGCCGTTGCCCGTCGAGATCGAGCTTCCCGGTGGCATCGTCTATGAGATGACGGGCGCGGAATATGTGCGCGATTGGGCGCTTCCCCAATTCTATTACCACGTCATCACGGCCTACAGCATCTTGCGGAGCCAAGGGGTCGAGATCAGGGAAGCCGATTTCATGCGCGACATGGCCGCCTATATCCGGCGCGGATCGCGGCCAGAAGGGTGAGACATGCGGGCATGTCCACATGTTTGCATGTGAGCATGGCCGCATGAGCTTCAGCGCAGCGGCTTGCGTTCGTGCCGTTTCTTGCAGAAGCCGAGGAAGGCCCCGGCAGGGCTTTTGAGTTCGGGCTTGCCCATGTCGTGCCACCACGACACCCATTCGTCATAGAGCGCATACACGTCATAGCCTGGCGCGGCCGTCTTGGCGTCGTGCATGGTTTCCGGGTCGATATAGGGCGCATCGTCGCCGGCGCTGGCGACCGGATCGGGCTTGGACTTGAGGCCCGAGCGGTTGCGGAACAGGATCACGTCATCGTCCATCGTCACCGCATAGTCGGGGAAATGGCCGTGGTCCGCGTCATGCTCGCAGACCTTCTTGACCAAGGCGCGGAACACCCGGATCGGGCTGTTCGAGCCGCATTTCTTCTGTAGCAGCTCTAGCCCGATCTTCCATTCGTCCTTCACGCCGCAATGCTTGCGGGCCAGCTCATACATGCGCCGCTCGAACGGCTTGCGGAGCCGGAAATAGTCGCGGTGGAGCGTCAGGACATTCTTGCTGATGACCGAGCGATAGACCCAATCCGACAGGGTGATTTCGAGATCGAGCATACGGCCGTCGAACGTCTTGCGCGTGATCTTGGCTTCTTCGATCAGGCCGAAAATCCGCGTTTCCTCGACACCGCCCGTTTGAATGTTGGTCCGCACCGTGGTCCCGCGCAGGCGGGTGAGGGCGTCGGCCATCAGCCGATAGCCTTCGCCGCTGGTTTGCCGGTTGGTGGCGACGAGCATGTCATAGGCTTGCAGGCGCACCGTGCGGCTAGGTTGCTCGCCTTGGTTCATCTTCGCGACGAGCTGCGAGATGCAGTAAATCAATATGTCCTTGTCGTGGATTGTCGCCAGCCCCTTGCCCGAGGGGATAATCTCAATGACGTTGCCGTTATGCTCGTAGCGCCGCGTCCGGTTGTCGGGCTTGGTCGAGAGCGAAAACACCGGATGCTCCATCGAGGCCATGTCATCCTTGGGGATGGCGTCCAGCACGTCGCAGATGAACAAGTCCTGGTTGGGGTGGCGCACCGGCAGCAGCGGCGTGCGATCGTCGCCGTCCACGGCTGGGGCCGGCGCGGCGATCGGCGCGTCAAACAGGGAAGGGGAGGGGTCTATCGTCATTTCACTAACGCTAGAGCTACTATCGTCATTTCACATACGCAAGCGGATTATCGTCATTTCAGATTCACCGCCGCGCTATCGTCATTTCGATTACGCTTGAGAGCGGCAGGGAAGGCCAGTCGCTATCGTCATAGTGGATTCGCCTTTTCGTCACTCTGGATTCGCCTTTTCGTCAGAGCGGATTCACCACGCGCCAAATTTCGGCCAAAAAAGTGAGGATTTCCGCGCGTTTCCGAGCAGGCCGAATTTCCGTAACACATCACTAAACCCATATTTTAACACTAGGCGAGCCTGTGGATAACTTCGGCCGCAAATTATGACGCGAGGCCGGATCATCGTGGTTTCACCCACCAGCGTCCCGCCAGATCGGACAGATTGTCCCGAAAATCAGGACAGAGGCAGCGCGACTCACCGGCGCCGCGCATCAGGCACGGTCAAAGGGAAGAAAAGCGCCGCCTCTTGGGGGCTTCGCCCCCGCCGGCTCGCGGCCTTCGGCCGCCCCGGATCGCTAAAGCGATCCTCCCACCCGGCATCCCCCATGATGAGCCGGCTACGCCGGCACGCTTTTCGTTGGTTTGGGGATCGTTTAAACGCTGCACTTCTATCGCAACGACAGCGCCAGCGGCACCGTCGCAGATTGGCTTTCCAGAAAAGCCAGGCGGATAGGGCAGCGATCGAGCCGAGAGGGCAGGGGAGGCGGAAACGTCGCGACAGGGGCGATTTCCGGGCCGCTGGGCGTCATTCTGGACGTTCGGCAGGGGGGTTGGAGAGGTTGAGCGCCCATGCCGCTCTACGGGCTTCCTAGGCGGCCGATTTTCTGGGTGCTAGATCCTCGCACGATCGGCGCGGCGAGCTTCAAGGTTTGTGCGCCAGACAACGATTTCGCGGACCTGGCCCGAACATCGTTGCGGGAGAGGGCGGAATCCTACGCTCTCATGACCGTCATTTTGGAAGCGGAGCCGCACCGCACAGAACCTACACCAAAACTGAGGTCCGGTGTAATTGAAACTGATGATGCACCTGATGGGTGTGCCGCGAGCCGATCGACGACGATTGATCATGCTCTCATCCGCGGATTGACTACCGCATTTCCCATTTCCGTCGTGGGCCTTCCTCTCTCTAAGCACGGGCATCGGTCGAAACCTGCCCCAACGTACGCCGAGGGTTACCCATCTTGCCTGGTCTTCGCGGCACGCCCATCAGGTCCAATAACTTGAGATGCCGTCGTCATGCGGGCTGCATACGTCGCCCGATGTCCCAGACAAATCCCACCAATTCGCGAGCGATCGCCGTGATGACCTTCGGCAAGGGCTTCCCGGACGCAGCCAACATCCGGTAGCGCTGGCACAGTCGGACTTGTGCTTTCCAGGCGATGGCTTTGACTTCATCCGGCAGTCCCTCGACCCGGGCTCGATAGCGGCGTTCTTCCCGCGCTGGCAGTCGATAGGACCAGGCCGCCTCCACCAACATTGCTCGCGCTTCGCGGTTGCCGGTCTTCGTTATTGCGCCTCGGCGCGTCCGGGCACCACTCGACGCTTCAGACGGGACCAGCCCCAGCCAACCCATGAGCTGTTTTGGGGTATCGAACCGACCAAGGTCGCCTATTTCTGCAACTAAGGTGGCGGCGACAATCAAGCCGACACCCCGCAAGGCCTGCAGAGCCTGAACCAACGGCGCCAGCGACCAATAGGGCAATGCCTCCACCAGCATTGCATCCAGTCGGTCGCAGCGCTGCTGTGCTTCCTCGATCCGGCGGATGCTCTCGCCGAATACGAATTGCTGGTGAGGTGCATCAAACGCCTGCTCACCGAGCCAGCGCCAGTGCGCCTTGGTCCAATTGGATCGACCGGCGAACTTGCGCCCATGGCGCAGAAGGAAGCTCAACAACATCTGCCGGCCAGCAACCAAATCGTGTTTCGCCTGGCGTCGCCCACGAATCAGATCACGGATAGCCTCGTGTGCCTCGTCCGGGACCCAGATCGCCGTCAATTCACCAGACCGTAGCAATCGGGCGAGCGTCATCGCGTCACGTCGGTCGGTCTTTATCCGGTCCGCAGGTTTGCGCGGCATGACCGATGGCGCAATCACGCTACATTCCGCCCCCAGATCGACTAACTGACGATGAATTCCGTAGCCACAGCCGCCTGCTTCATAACAGAAATGCAGCGCGACATCCGGGCTGCTCAGTCGGGCCACCAGACGCCGGATCGAATCCTGCGTGTTGGGTATGGTCCCGTAGAACCGGATTTCTCCAGTCCGACCGTCATCGGCGAGCGCAACTGCAATCGTCTCTTTATGGACATCGAGACCGACAAACTTGCTGATCGACATTGTCCTTCTCCTTCCTGACAAGCTGAGCTTACGCCCCACCTGCCTCGAAGCGCGAGGCGAATGACGGTCATTGGGTCTAAGCGCCTGCAGGCCCGCTCAGGCATCGCAAAGCACCTGCTTGTCGTACACCACGGAGAATGACGGGGCCTGGGACAAATCTGCGGTTCCCGAGAGCAACCGTGAATGGCGGGTTCCGTCACAACCTGCCATTGTAAATTCGCAAGTCTGCCTTATCCGATCTTCGGCTAGCGCTTAGCGGGCGCCACCAGTGCGCGAGATTGCATCCACCATACAAGTTCGTCGAACCAGTAGTCACTGGTCGCGCCCTTCGGCTTGAAGTCGAACCCATGCCCACCGCGCTCGTAGATGGCCCAGTCGGCCCCAAGCTGCGATTTTGGCCAAGTCGGAGAACGTTTTGGGAACGTGGCATTCGGTATTGACGATGGAAATCATAGAAGAGGACAGTTCGCTCCATCATAGGGAGTGGGTTGATGGATCGGAGTATTCCGGGCGGGGATTTGATCGGACGATGGAGCCTGAGCTTTGCCGATATTGATTTTGTAAATTCGAAGCCGGCCCTGACGCGCCTTGGCCTCGCCGCGCAGCTGAAATTCTTCGCTTCCCTGGGGTTTTTCGCGATCGATCCCGGCTCAATCCCTACCGATGGCCTCTCGTATCTGGCCGAGCAACTCGGTGTCGAGGCTGGCGAGATAGCCGGTTATGACTTTTCCAGTCGGACAGCACGACGGCATTGTGCGGAGATCCTGATCCATCTTGGATATCACCGCATGAAGCGGGTGGATCGCGCGCAATTGACGGAATGGATTGCTGGCGAGCTGTGCCCGGGCGGCCAGTCGATCAATGCCATGCTTGAGCATGTTTTCCTGTGGTGCCGGGACCGGCGTATTTATGGGCCGTCGCGCAAGGAGCTTGAACGTGTCGTTCGCTCACAACGGCAAGATTATCTGGACACCTGGCTGATCGGAGCCAGTGATCGGCTTTCGTCAGATGCGGTGGCGTTATTGGAAGCCTCGCTTGCCGATCCGGACAGCTCGACCGGATTCAACAGGATGAAGGGTGACGCCGGACAGGCAACGCTCGACAACATTCTCGACGTGACCGAGAAACTCGCCTTTATCCAGAGACTTGATCTTCCCCATGATCTCCTGACGGCTACGGGCAAGCCATGGGTCGATCAGATTGTTCGCCGCGTTGCCGGTGAAAAGGCCTCGGAGATGCGCCGGCATGCGCCGGCGCGACAGCTCGGCCTTTATGCGATTTATCTAATGTCGCGGGAGGCGCAACTCACTGACGCGATGATCGACCTGCTGATCGAAACCGTTCACAAGATCGGAACGCGCTCGAAACGCAAGGTGGTGGGCGATATCGCGAAAGACATCGAGCGGGTCTATGGAAAGGAGCGCCTGCTGGTCGAGATCGCCAGCGCCTCGATCAATGAACCATCGGGGCGCATCTGCGATGTCATTTTCCCGATCGCCGGTAAGGCCAAGCTGGCGGCGATCGTCAAGGAGAGCCATGCGAAGGGCGCTCTGGACCGGCGCATCTACAAGGTGATGCGTGGTTCCTGGGCCAATCATTACCGGCGCATGCTGCCAAGCCTGCTTTCCGTACTTGAGTTCCGGTCGAACAACGCGGTGTGGCGGCCGGTCCTGGCGGCCCTCGACTGGATCAGGAGCAAGGTGGATGGCGGATGCCGCTTCGTGCCATTGCAGGATGTTCCGATCGATGAGGTGATTCCAGCGCGATGGCGCAGTTCCGTCATTGATGACGATGGGCGGGTAAACCGGATCAGCTATGAGCTTTGCGTCCTGACGCAACTGCGCGACCGCATCCGCTCCAAAGAAATCTGGGTGGTCGGGGCGGATCGCTATCGCAATCCCGATGACGATCTTCCCAAGGACTTCGAGATCAGGCGAGATGCGTACTATTCCGGCCTCAGCCTGACGCCAGATGCGCAGGCGTTTTGCGCCTCGATCCGGGAGGAGCTTGAACGGGAACTGTTGCTCCTCAATGCCAATATTCCACAAAACGACAAGGTCCGGCTCCTGTGGCGCGGCGACAACCGGATATCGATTACACCGTTCAAGCCCTTGCCCGAACCGAAGGGTCTCGCTTCGATCAAAAGCGAGATCGGTCAGCGCTGGCCGATGACCGGACTGCTGGACGTGTTGAAAGAGGCTGCTCTGGACACGGGATTGATGGATGCTTTCGAAACGTCGGCCTCGCGGGTTACCCTGTCGAAAGCAGCCTTGGCTCAGCGTCTTTTGCTGTGTCTCTATGGCTTGGGCACGAACGCCGGGCTCAAGCGGGTCGCTGGCGCAACACCCGATGTCAGTTACGAGGAATTGCTGCATGTCCATCGCCGTTTCATCCACGCGCCAGCGCTGAGGGAGGCGTGCGCGCGGGTAGCAAACGCGACACTGGCAATCCGCAATGCCGCAGTATGGGGAGATGCGGGCACGGCATGCGCGTCCGATTCAACGAAGTTCGGCGCGTGGGACCGCAACCTGATGACGGAATGGCACGCCCGCTATGGCGGCCGTGGCGTCATGATCTACTGGCATGTGGAGAAGCGCGCGACCTGCGTTTATTCCCAGCTCAAGCGGTGCTCTTCCTCGGAGGTCGCCTCCATGATCGAAGGCGTGCTACGCCATTGCACCGACATGGAAATCCAGCGCCAGTACGTCGATAGCCACGGCCAGAGCGCAGTCGGCTTTGCGTTCTGCCGACTCCTTGGATTTGAGCTTGCCCCGCGGCTGAAAGCAGTGGCACGCCAGAAACTGGCCCTTCCCCAAGCCGGCATGCGCACGCGGCTTTCCAATTTACTGCCGATCCTCTCCAGCCCGATCGACTGGGACGAGATCGAGCAACAATATGACGAAATGGTCAAATATGCCGCTGCCATGCAATCGCGCACCGCCGATCCGGAAGCGATCCTGCTCCGGTTTGCCAGAGCCGAAGTGATGCACCCGACCTACAAGGCGCTGAGTGAACTCGGCCGCGCGGTCAAAACAATCTTCCTATGCCGGTATTTGCGTCAGGAGGCATTCCGCCGCGAGATCCACGAAGGGCTGAATGTGGTTGAGAACTGGAACGGCGCTAATGGTTTCGTGTTCTTCGGCAAGGGCGGCGAGATCGCCACCAACCGCATCCATGAGCAGGAAATCTCCGTTCTGGCGCTACACCTCCTGCAAGCGTCGCTGGTGTATGTGAACACCCGCATGCTTCAGACCGTACTGGTTGAGCCGAAGTGGGCGGGGCGGATGACGCCGGAAGATTATCGTGGTCTCACGCCGTTGATCTACAGTCATGTGAACCCTTATGGCCGCTTCGACCTCGACCTGAACGACCGGATTGATTTTGGACGGCTTGCAGCGTGAGGCGGCTGATCGGCCTATAACATTTGGGTACACCCCAGAGTGATAGGGCCGAGTGACACCATTCGTCTGTCACAAAAGGGTGGGTTTGCGCTCAATGTGACGATACACTGCAAGAGCCACCCTAATGTGACGGATTTTGCACTTGGCTCGTATCGGATATGCCCGCGTCAGCACCACGGACCAGGATCTGGATATCCAGATTGGCCGCCTCAAGAATGCAGGTTGCGAAATTATCCGTTCCGAGACCGGATCGGGGGCCTCGCGGAGCGGGCGCACGGAACTGGAAACGATCATGCAGTTTATGCACACCGGCGACGAGCTGGTCGTGCTGCGGCTCGACCGGCTCGGCCGCTCCACGCGCGATGTCCTGAACCTGGTGCATGAGCTTGATGAAAAGGGAGCTTCGCTGCGCATCCTTGAGCCAGAGGTGACGACGGCGGGCGACACGGGGCGAATGGTCATCACCATACTCGGCATGGTCGCCGATATGGAGCTGAAGTTCATCAAGGATCGTCAGCGCGCCGGGATCGAAGCGGCGCGCGCCGAAGGCGTTTACAAAGGCCGGAAGAAGAACGTCGATGACGATGAAATCCGCCGTCGCCTTGCCGCCGGCGCCAGCAAGGCCCGCGTTGCCCGCGACCTGAAGGTCTCACGAATGACCGTCTATCGGGCGCTCGACATTATTCCGTCACAGACCAAACTGCCGGAAAAGCCGCCCACTGCCAGCATCGCCCTGCATCTGATTATCGAGAACTTCAACAAGCGTGGAAGAGGTAGAAAACCCGCTCGGGAGCGGATTGAGGCGATGCTGGAACGCGACTACGCCATGGTAAAAAACGGCAATTGTGATTACAAACTGACCGTCGCCTATGACCCCGATCCGGATGGCATTTCCCTTGATGAGGAAATCCAAAGCCTCCTCTCCGAGATGTTCAACATCGCAGAGAGCTACAATTGCTCCATGGAAGCCGATATCTACGAGGTCGGTGGTCAGCAACGGTCCTGGTAGAATCAATCAAGCGTTCAGTGTTCGTTCTTCAACCTGGCCAAAATCGCAGCTTCGGGCCGACTGGGCCTAGATATGTGTAGTGGCTTGCAATGATGCGCGGCCGGAACTGCAATAAAGGACGGTTTCCGGCTCACATTGCGTGAGACGGAAGGGCGCGGCAGACGCAGTTTCGTTGAGACGCAAATCACATTCGGTGCGACGGACGTGAGATGTTCGGCGATGGGCGCAGGATCGCGGACACGGCGGTCAAAGCGGCAATCCTGCTGCTCGCATATCGTCGGTCAGTTCGCGCGCACGAGCCGGGTCGAGTCCGCCCCGGAGCAATTGGCATGGCGGATTTCCGCCGGCTTGGCGTAGAACTGGTCCGCCAGGCTCTTCGTGTCGTAGCC
Source organism: Facivitalis istanbulensis (assembly GCF_040560405.1). NCBI lineage: Bacteria > Pseudomonadati > Pseudomonadota > Alphaproteobacteria > Sphingomonadales > Sphingomonadaceae > Facivitalis > Facivitalis istanbulensis. Next base: position 22,510 of record NZ_JAVSCQ010000035.1, on the reverse strand, counting down.
GTGGCGGGTAAGCTGAGGTTCGAGGTCGTCGATCTGGCGTGAAAGCACACCCTCGACGGTCGCGGCGTCGATCGGTTTCACGCTGGCCTCGAACCCTGCCTCGAACGCCCGCACAAGATGACGGCCGATCTGGAGCGGGGTCTTGAGCTTGGCGGCGAGCAGGATCGCGGCATCCTCGGTCAGCACGGCATCGGGCTCAATCCCCGGCGACAGCGCAGTGCGCAGCGCCCAGTCGATGTAATCGCGCTGACGGTCGCGCAGACCGCCAAACTCGAACACCGTCGTCCGATCGCCGATTTCCTCCATAAGAGGGCGCTTGAGGTCGTTGCGCAGCTTTGGATGGCCGACGAGGATCACGGCAAGTTGACCGCCGCCCTCGGTGACAAGCTCGACGAGGCGCTTGAGCGCGGTCAGCGTTTTGGGATGGAGGTCGTGCGCGTCGTCGACGAACAGTGCGACCGGCCGCTTGGCCTTGCGGAACAGCTCCTGCAAATCGCGTTCGCGCCGTTCCGACTGGCTGGGGATCGAGACGGTCTTCTCCGACGAGAGGTCGTAGAACAGGGCCGCGACCAACAGCGGTACCGATATCTTGGCCTTCTCCAGGCTGAGCGCGCGCGACACGATCACGCGCCCCTCGCGCTCCAGCTCTTCGCGCAGTCGCCGCGTCAGCACGGTCTTGCCCGAGCCGATGGTGGCGGTGAGCGCAACTAGGCGTCCGCCATTAATCGCAGTCTTCAGATCATGGGTGAGCTGGGCATGATGCTCGGTCTCGAAGAAGCCGAGATCGACCGGAGGCCGGGCCAGTCCGTAATAGCGCATTACCTCGGTTTGCATCAGCCGCTCCGTCTATGGCCGGGCGGGAATCGCCTGCGGATTTCTTCCATCACCTCGGGCCTGGAGAGCGTGCGCGCGAGCAGCGCGTCGATGAAGGCGCGGTCCTCCTCGCAAAGCCCGCCCAGGGGCAGGCGCAACTCCTCGGATATGGCGAAGCGTGCCTTGAGCGGCGTGGCGAAGGTGAGTTCGCCGAACGGGTCGGGATCGGCAAATGGCCGGGCCGGCACAGGCGCGATCCCATCGGCAGGCTTGCGACCGATCACCACGATGTCATTCTCGCCCGTCAGGACCGAGCGGGGAATCCCGATTTTCGTTGCCAGCGCATCAACCCGATCCGCGCGAATCTCACGCCGGCTCTTGCGATGTTTGCGGTAGCGATGCAGCGGCACCGGCCCTCCGACCGGATCGAACGGTCCGTACCGCTCGTCGCCATATTCAACCCATAGCTCCTGGTCGAACAGCCCCCACCAGACGACGACCGTTTCGCCGGCCACCTCGGACGTGACCTCATAGGTAACGCCAGCGACGGTCAGGCGGCAGTCGAGCCCGACCTTGCGGCGTTCGGGCTCGCGGGCGAATGCACAATAGCGCTCCCAACCGCACATGGCGCGAATGCCGCCGTCGGGCAGATGCCCGAGCCAGTCGTCGATCCGGGAATGCGGCTCGCGACGATGATCGCCACCGTTGTAGGTGGCGATGTAGCGGGCCAGCCAGCGATTGGCCTCTTCCTCACTGGTGGGTTCGTGGAAGTGGTACAGCGTCTCGTGCGCTTCCTTGACGGTGCGGAACGGTCGCTCGACCTTGCCTTTGGCGCGCGCGGTAGTGCGGCGTCCGTCCGACCCTGCCGGCATGTGCGGGGTGACGGTGATCCCGAGACATTCCATGACCCGCTTGAACACGCTCGATTTGCCGACCGGGCCGCCATCGAGCTGGATGTTCTCCGGAATGCCTTCGAAGGGATTGTCCTCCTTCGGCGCCATCGCCCGGAACAGGAAGCGCAGCGCCGCCTCGGCATCCTCGCCGTAAACCAGCGCATATTCCTGATAGACGACGCCCGACCGGTCATCGACCACCGAGAACAGCATCAGCGTCGGTGCGCCGCCCCGATCGGGATCGATCCAGGTCGGGGCTTTCAACTGTTTGAGGTCCGACGGGCTCATGTCGAAATGCCAGAGCATGTTGGCGCGTTCGGCCTGATAGCGCACCGCAGTCGGCTCGCGCGTCATCCGCTCGGTGTCGTACCCGCGTTGCCGCATGTGGCGATTGAGCGTCGAGGCCGCCAAGCGCCCTGACGGCAGCTTCACCAGACCGCGATCGGGGGTCTCGACGCCGTGTTCAGTGACGATTTCGAGGATACGTTTCGTCGAGAGGCGACGACCCTGCCGGTTGGTCGTGCGGCTCTTCATCGCCGCGACGACCTCGCACCACCACTCAATCTCGTCGGCAGGCATCGTCCGCGACAGACCACGATCGGCGCGGTGCGCGTCCTTCGGACGCCTCTCGCCGCGCAACAGCCGGTAGAGCGTGGCGCGGCTGATATCGTAGAGTTCGGCGGTCGATGCCATCAGCGGCTGCCGCTCAGGATGCCTCGCCGGAAGTGCCGCCAATCGACGCCGGAGCGTCACGATCGCCTCAATGGGGACCGTGACGCCCGCGCTCATTACGCAGCCTGGCTTTGTAGTTGCCGACTGGGACCAGCATCGAGCAACGCCTGCCCCGGCGCCTTGGGAGTGCCGTCGCCGTTGACGTAGACATAGAGCGTGGTGGTCGTGATTCCGAGCCGCTTGGCGACATCGGCTGCGACGGCACCCCGATCGGACATCGCCGCCATCGCCATCGTCAGCGTCGCCCGGTTCATCTTGCGCGGCCGACCGCCCATGCGACCGCGCGCGCGCGCCGCAGCAAGGCCGGCATGGGTGCGCTCGGCGATCAACTCGCGCTCGAACTCGGCGAACGCCGCGAAGATGCCGAAAGCGAGACGGCCATTGGCAGACGTTGTGTCGATCTGCGCGCCGGCACCGGCCAGGACCTTCAACCCGACCCCGCGCGACCGGAGATCCTCCGCCGTCGTCACGAGGTGACGCAGATCGCGACCGAGCCGGTCGAGCTTCCAGATGACGAGCGTGTTGCCTGGCTGGAGCGCCTTCAGGCAGGCGGTGAGTCCCGGCCGGGCATCATGCCGACCCGAGGCCATATCCTCATAGATGCGGGATGGATCGATGCCGGCCGCGAACAGTGCGTCGCGCTGCGGCTCCAGCGTTTGCGTGCCGTCCGACTTGGACACCCGGATATAGCCGATGAGCAATGCGTACCCCGCCAGAAAAGATCACCGGCATGGTGCAAGATGGCGCTGGTTTTCACAACGGGTTTTCTTGCTGTTTTCGGGCAGCCGGAAGCGGCATCGCCCGACCGCGAGAAAACCGCTCGTTTTCCTGGCGGTCCCGGCATCGGTTTCCGGCGATCAGGCTGCGCTACGGTTTTCCACCGCCTTGCAAATTCTTTCTGCTGTCGCCTTGAGCACCTGTTCCACCAAAGCCTGGGAACCGAGCGGTAAATCCGAGGATTTGAATTCGGATACTAATCGCGCGCAGCCGTCGGCCCAACTTCGCCTCAACTCCGTCAATCGCTCCGACAGGTCGCCTGTGCGACCATCAACGGCTGCCTGGGCCTCTCGCTCGAGTTCGGCGGCAGCGCGCAGCACGTGCACGAGCTTTGCTTTCATGGGCTCAGGCAACTCGGGTAAATCGCCATGGGGATGGCTGCCGGAGGCCATCATGGCCTGGTTCCGTTCCGAAACCTCCTCCATGATTCTGGCATAACGCTCAAACCCGGGAAAGCGGTCACACAGATCGCGTAACGCCCGGTCGCTTGCAGTGGTGTAGATGGCGTGCAGGTCCTGCATGTGGCCGATCATATGATTGGCCAGCGCGATCCCGGTGATTCCCTGCGCTTCAAGCTGGCGGACCCGCAGGTTAATGGCGGCAGCGATCCGGTTGGCATCGGTCATCTCGCACCCGTCCTTTCGCTGCAGCATCGTGAGCACGTCGCCTTCGACTGGAGGCAGCACCGCGTGATTGCAAGCGTCGTGCGGAGCGGACCATGCCTGCGGTCTGTCATGGCTTAGCAACCTCACAGGTCGAAAGGGCCACGAAGTCGCAACGTCATGGCGTGTCCGCGATCCTGCGCCGATCGCCGAACATCTCGCGTCCGTCGCACCGATTGTGATTTGCGTCTCAACCAATGTGAGCCTGCCGGCCCCTAACGTCTCACCCAATGTGAGCCGGAAACCGCCCTTTATTGCAGTTCCGGGCGATCATCATTGCAAGCCGCTACAGATATGGAGCTCAGCTGGCACGCCAGCCTTTCGCCATGCGGAATAGAGTTGCACAGGATCGTTCGGCATGAACTCATCATCCGCCGCGCCAGCGATAAACGCTGGCGACGCATCGGCGGGAACCGGCGTGCGCAGGCCGCCATAGATCAGGCCGACGAAATCCGGCCGTGAGATATTGTCGCCGATAGCGAGATCAGCCGCGAGGAATGCGCCGGAAGAGACGCCGAGAAGAGCCGGGCCGAGCGATTGTCGTTCGGGCATCGGCTGGTCGACCATCTCAACGTCGGTGCGATCTCCGGCTTGTTGATCGCGATCGCCGGGTATTTCTGGGCGAACCGGCTGATCCCCGCCGCCATGCCGGGCCGCGAGCAATGGGAGATCAACAGCTTCCTCATCCTGTGGCTGATAGCGTTCCTGCATCCGATCCTGCGTCCCCTGAAACGCGCATGGATGGAGCAGCTTGTCCTCGGCGGGATGCTGTTCGCCGCAATCCCGTTGCTGAGCGTTCTCACCGGTAATGCGCATCTCGGCATGACCATTCCCAATGGCAATTGGGTGGTCGCCGGCTTCGATCTCACCTGCCTGGCGACCGGTCTCGCGCTGCTGGAAACCGCCCGGCGCTTGTCGATCCGACGCGAAGCGAAAGGCCGGAGGGCGATCAAGGCACGGGAAGCGAATACTGCTGTCTTGGCGGCGGCGAAGTAGCGCTATGATGATGCTCGCCTTGGTCCTGGCGTTTGCCGGCTGTGTGTGCCTGTCGCTCGCCATGGACCGCCATTACGGGCAAGTGATGGCGGGCAGGCCAATACCCAGGCAGCGGCATCTGGCGCGCGTTGGTGGTGTGCTGCTGCTTGGGCTATCGTCCGCCATTTGCATCGCCGCCTATGGCTGGTCGATCGGTCTTGCCTGCTGGTTCGGCCTCGTGGCTCTGGCCGCGACTGTCCTCCAGGTGCTGCTGGCATATCGTCCCACCATCATTCCGACCGCTGCGATCTGTGCCGTCCTGTTGGCAGGCGGAGGGGTGTCCCTGTCACAAATATTCAACTAAGGTTGCGTGCAACGAATGCCTTGAGCAGAAGCACCGACGACGGTCACAGCGTCGAACAATAAACCAGGTTGAAACCGTTATAGACGATATGTGGCACGATCGGCGGCCAGACCGACGCCGCGCGAAATCCCCTCTGTTCGCTGCTACAGACTGTGGACGCCTGCGACAGCGAAGACCCCCAAGAGCGCGCCCGTTCCGACATTTGATAGGAACATCCTGAAATTCAAATCGGGCCGATCCAGATCAAAGCGGTAGATTTGCCATGCCAGATGAGCCGCGATGATGACCATCCCCATCTGATAGAGATTGGACATTCCCAGCATCCAGCCCCCCACGATCCAGGCGAGAACGGCAAGGGCGTAGAACAGGCTGATGAAGAACTTGCCGCGCGCGCCGAACAGAAGCGCGGTGGAGCGAAGGCCGAGCCGGGCATCGTCGCGCGCATCGACATAGCCGTAGATGGAATCATATCCGATCTGCCACGCCACCGCACCGAGCCACATCAGTACCGCGCCGAAAGGGATATGCCCGGTCACCTCAGACCATGCCATAAGCATACCCCAGTTGAACGCCGCCCCCAAAACCGCCTGCGGCCAGTATGTGAAGCGCTTGCAGAATGGGTAGAGGAAAACCAGCGGAACGACGCTGACCGCAACCAGTCTCGTGAAAGGCGACAGAAACACAAGAAGCGAAGCGGCCAGCGCCAATTCCACCGCAAGGAAGATCAGCGCCGCGCGTGTCGTGATCGCGCCACTTGCAAGCGGTCGGAAACGGGTGCGCTCGACATGCGCGTCGAACTTCCGGTCCGCTATGTCATTGACCGTCGAACCGGCGCTTCGCATCAGGACGGCGCCGAGCGTGAAGATCACCAGCACACGCGCTGACGGAATACCGCCCGATGCCTGCACCAGTGCTGCCAGGCATGGAAACAGTGTCAACCAGATGCCAACTGGCCGATCAATACGGGCGAGGCGCGCATAAGGCTGAAAGGCGGCAGGTAAAAACCTATCCACCCAATCGCCGTGTCGAATATCCGTCAGATCGGGCCATTTTCCTGTCATTGTCATCTAATCTCTTCGTATGAAACGCACTTTGCCGTATCGGCCGATTGTGAAAACCGTTTATGCCTGCTTGCCGATCACCTCAGAACAGGGACCGGACTCCGGGCGATGTTTGCCGCCGACGTGATACGGGCGGAGAGGCGATCAAGCCAACCTCTTCCTTTCGACCTTCGAAAGATGAAATCGCATCCATATGCCCGGCACACGTCGCCTACGGCTCTCGCGACGTGTGCGCTTTCCAGATTCAAGGTCGCGGCGACAACCCCTGTGTCAGCAGAGGTGGTGAGTGCGCTTGCCAGTTCACGGCGAGCGATATCCTTCCGCTGACAACCGACAGGATGTGAAAACGAGATATCGGCCACCGATACCATTGTTTCAAACGCGTCAGAGAGCGATGGGTCAGCGAACTGTGACGGGGCCGGGATCAGGTTGCTCCCGCCCGCCGCCGAAAAGGCGTTGGCTCCAAACTGGCGGCGCATGTGGGTCCCAACCAGCGTCCCGTCCATGTCGACAAGAGCGCGGACGCCTGAAGGGTGATGATCTTGGTCATCGTCGTTCCTGATGGATATCGGTTAGAAGTTTAGGCGCCTGAAACATTGACGTGCTTGCGCGTGACGGTGCTCGCGCTGGCTCTGTTGCAAAGATTGGCGGCAGTCAGAGGTAGGCTGTCGCTCTGCGCCGATCAGGCGGCTGCTGCGAAATGGTGGTTGAGCATGCCCATGGCCTCCGTCAGCGCCGAGGGCCCAATGCCAAAAGCTCTCTCCACAAGGCGCACCTCGCCCCTGATGCCGGGCTGCAGGCACCAGGGGCGAGCCTGTCCTTTGCGCAGGGCTCGCATGACTTCGAATCCCTTGATCGTGGCATAGGCCGTGGGGATCGATTTGAAACCGCGCACCGGCTTGATCAGTATCTTGAGCTTTCCGTGATCGGCCTCGATCACGTTATTGAGATACTTCACCTGCCGGTGGGCCGTCTCCCGGTCCAGCTTTCCTTCGCGCTTCAATTCGGTGATCGCTGCACCATAGCTCGGCGCTTTGTCGGTATTGAGCGTGGCAGGCTTTTCCCAGTGCTTCAGGCCTCGCAGGGCCTTGCCCAGGAACCGCTTCGCTGCCTTGGCGCTGCGGGTCGGCGACAGGTAGAAATCGATCGTGTCGCCCCGCTTGTCGACTGCCCGGTACAGGTAGGTCCACTTGCCCCGCACCTTGACGTAGGTTTCATCCAGGCGCCAGCTCGGATCAAAGCCACGCCGCCAGAACCAGCGCAGCCGCTTCTCCATCTCCGGGGCGTAGCACTGGACCCAGCGATAGATCGTCGTATGGTCGACCGAAATGCCGCGTTCCGCCAGCATTTCCTCAAGGTCGCGATAGCTGATCGGATAGCGACAATACCAGCGCACCGCCCACAGGATCACATCACCCTGGAAATGGCGCCACTTGAAATCCGTCATCGTTCCGTCCGTCCAATCTCCGCCAAGCATGCTCAAGCTTCACGATTTTTGCAACAGAGCCGTCGCCGAAGTTGCCCTGAGCGATACGGTCGATTCGTTTGGCGATCCGCGCCCGCGCCTAGACATCCCGCAGCGCCGTGAGCCAGTCGATGAACTTGGCAGTGCGGAGGACTTCGATCATGTCAAGTATAATGCACAGACTAGGATGACATGTCAACTATATACTACAATGCCGATCCGTCCCGGTGGCGACGCACAATCGCCGTGACCGTGTTCTTGCTGATCCCAAGATCGCGGGCAATCCAACGATAGCTGCGTCCGGCTTCTATCGCCTCGATGACCCTGGGGGTCAATCGATCCGATTTCGGACGGTCTCCAGGTTGACGGCCCAGTTTGCGTCCGCGCGAGCGGGCTGCGGCCAAGCCGGATTTGACCCGTTCGCTGAGCAAGTCCCTCTCGAACTGGGAGATGCCCGCAAGCAAGGTCGCCATCATCCGTCCATGCGGGGTATTGAGCTCGAAGGTCATGCCGCTCATGGCGACGACCGAAACTCTCCACCCCGCAAGGACGTTGAGCGTATCGAGCAGGTCCTGTGTCGAGCGCCCCCAGCGGCTGAGTTCGGTGACCAGAACGGCATCGATCTTTCGGGCCTGCGCCAATTGCATGACCTGCTTGCGGGCGGAGCGACCAGCTTTCATGCCGGAAGCCGTTTCAGTGAACGTGGCGATCACCTCAAACCCGCCACGCTCGGCGAAACCGGTCAGGTCGAGAAGTTGGCGCTCGCACGACTGGTCCGAGGTTGAAACCCGGGCGTAAATGGCGGCGCGTTGTCCCAATTGAACCCCTTCGGATTTCCGGCTTGCAAAGCCGCAGAAATGCTGGTCCGAACTCCGTCTCAAACAGACTAATGATCAAATGGGACGGAGGCAATGACCCGGCGTACTATTCTCACCGACCGCCAGCGATCTGCTCTGTTTGCCCTGCCAACCGATGATGCACAGTTGCTACGGCACTACATGTTGGCCGATGACGACCTCGGTCACATCAACGAGCGCCGCCGCCCAGCAAATCGAATCGGTTTTGCATTACAGCTCTGCGCCCTCCGCTTTCCTGGCAGATCATTGAACTCGGGCGAAGTCATTCCCCAACCGCTGCTAGCATTCATCGGCGCCCAATTGGGCATCCCAGCAGATGCATTGCTGACCTACGCAGCGCGTCGACAGACCCGCCAGCAGCACATGGATGCGCTGCGCCGGATTTACGGCTACAAGATGTTTACCGGGCGGTGCGCTCGGGATTTCAAGGAGTGGCTTTCGCGGGAGGCGGAAGAGGCACGGTCCAACGAGGATATTGTCAGGCGCTTTGTGGCTCGCTGCCGGGAGACCCAGACCATTCTGCCGGCCATCACGACCATCGAACGGCTCTGCGCTGACGCGCTGGTTGCCGCCGAGCGGCGTATCGAAACCCGCATCGCTCGCCGGATCGACGGTGAGATGCGCAAGCGAATGATCGCATTGCTGACGGAAACGATGCCGGGAAACATCAGTCGCCTCGTGTGGCTGCGCAAATTCGAGGTCGGCAACAAATCGACTGCGGCGGGCCGCTTGCTCGACCGGCTCGAGTTCCTTCAAGACCTGAATCTGCCGACGGCCGTACTGAAAGGCGTGCCCGTGCACAGGATCACGCGATTACGCCGGCAGGGAGAGCGCTATTTCACGGACGGGCTTCGCGATATCACGTCGGACCGCCGCATTGCCATCCTCGCCTGCTGCTGCGTCGAATGGGAGGCTGCCATTGCGGATGCCGTAGTCGAAACCCATGAACGGATTGTTGGCAAGACCTGGCGCGAGGCGAAACAACTTCACGAAGCCCGGATTGGCGATGCCCGTTCAGCGGTGACGGAAACGCTGCGCGGATTTACCGCCATCGGCACCGCCATGATCACGGCCCGCAATGATGGCGTACCGATCGAGACAGTTCTTGGCCGGATACCGGAATGGGGCCAGCTTGATCAGCTGGTGGCGACCGCGGCGCAGTTGAGCACCACCATGGCGGATGAGCCACTCGCCCATGTCGGGATGGGCTACCATCGGTTCCGTCGTTATGCACCGCGCATGCTGCGTTGTCTCAGGATCGAATGCGCACCGGTGGCCAAGCCCTTGCTGGCCGCCGCCATGAAGATCAGGGATTCCAGGCCGCCGGACAGGGCGGAACCGGATTTCTTGCGACCGAGTTCCAAATGGCGCCGACACCTGAAGAACCAGGATCGGGACGACAACCGCTTCTGGGAGGTCTCGGTCCTCTTCCATCTGCGCGACGCCTTTCGCGCTGGCGACATGTGGTTGGCGCATTCGCGCCGCTACGGCGACATGAAGCAAGTACTGGTACCGATGGCGGCCGCCCAGCAGGAAATGGCCCAACTGACCATGCCGCTCGATCCGCACACATGGCTTGCCGATCGCAAGGCGAGATTGGCGGCCGGTCTGAAACGTCTTGCCGCAGCCGCCCGCAACGGAACCATTCCTCACGGCAGCATCGAAAATGGCACGCTGCGGATCGACCGGCTGACCGCCAATGTGCCCGATAAGGCGCACGAGCTGATCCTCGATCTCTATCGCCGGCTACCAACGGCGCGGATCACTGACATCCTGCTCGAGGTCGACGCGGCCACCGGATTTACCGAGGCGTTCACTCATCTGCGCACAGGCGCGCCGTGCGAGGACAAGATCGGTTTGCTCAACGTGCTGTTGGCGGAAGGACTCAATCTGGGTCTGCGCAAGATGGCGGAAGCGTCGAACACTCACGATTACTGGCAGTTGTCGCGCCTGGCACGCTGGTACGTCGAGAGCGAGGCCATGGATCAGGCACTGGCGACGGTGGTTGCCGCGCAGGGGAAACTGGACATGGCCCGCCATTGGGGATTTGGCACCACGGCCTCGAGCGACGGTCAGTTCTTCCCTGCCGCCCGTCAGGGAGAGGCGATGAACGCGGTCAATGCGAAGTATGGCAATGACCCCGGCACCAAGAGCTACAGTTCGGTGAACGACCAGTATGCGCCATTCGTTTCCCGCCTGATTCCAGTGACGGCAAGCGAAGCACCCTACATCCTCAGTGGCCTGCTGGCGAATGACGCGGGCAGGCTGGTCCGCGAGCAATACGCCGACACGGCGGGCTACACCGATCATGTCTTTGGGATGAGCGGCCTGCTCGACCGCCGCCTTGTCCTGCGCATTCGCGATCTTCCGTCCAAACGGTTCTATGTGTTCGACCCCACCGCCACCCCGACCGAACTTCGCAAGCTGGTTGCGGGCAAGATCAAAGAAGATAGCATCGTTGCCAACTGGCCCGACTTGTTTCGCGCGATCGCCACCGTCAACTCGGGCCGGATCGAACCCCACCAAATGTTGCGCAAGCTCGCTGGCTATCCACGCCAGAGCAATCTGGCTGTGGCCTTGCGCGAGGTGGGCCGCATCGAGCGAACGCTGTTTCTCATCGATTGGATCCTTGATGCCGACATGCAGCGCCGCGCCCAGATCGGGCTGAACAAGGGCGAGGCGCATCATGCCTTGAAAAATGCGCTCCGGATTGGCCGCCAGGGCGAAATCCGCGATCGCACCAGCGAGGGGCAGCACTTCCGGATTGCTGGCCTGAACCTGTTGGCTGTCATCGTGATATACTGGAACACCTTGCACCTGCACGAGGCCGTCGAAGCCCGGCGCCGGGATGGCCTCGATGTGCCGCCTGAATTGCTTGCCCACATTTCGCCCTTGGGTTGGGCGCACATCCTGCTGACCGGTGAATATCGCTGGCCCAAGGACGAGGGGCCGGTGTAGGCAATATCCAAATGGAGATACCGGCAAGGCATTGCGATGGCAAAAGCAGCGACTAAACTGCCCGGCGACAGGGTGATCCGCGCCCTGCTGGCCAAACACGATTGCCCGGTTGGCTATCACGAGGTTCGCACCCGACTGTTGGGCGCCATCGCCAGTCCCGATCCGGACGTGAAGCCCATGACGGTGATTGCCGACCTTTGGGGCGGCGAATTGCCCGAATTTGATAGTATGGAAGACGCCAATGAACTGCTTGGCGCGCTGGTGATGGGGCTCTGGAACGAAATGTCGGCCCATCAGGATCCCAAGGTTCCGTTCAGGGCCATGCCGGTGCCGCTGGAACCCACCGCGGCCAATCTCGGCAATTTTGGCCTGGTGCGCAGTCAGGAGGCAGAAGGGTTTGTCGAAGGGCTGTTCAACGGAGCGGACGAGGCCGGCCTTACCGCGCCGTGGCCAACTCGACATTGAAACCCACGCGGGAAATCGACGCCGAACAACGGCTGCGCGAGAAATTGCGCAAGATCGAGGCCCTGTTTGCCGGGGCGGCAACCGCCGGTGAAAAGGCCGCGGCGGGCGCTGCCGCTGAGCGCATACGGCGCCAATTTTCCGAAACAAAGTCGCGAGAAAAGGTTGAGGAGTTCAAGTTTTCCATTTCCGACCCATGGTCGCGCCAATTATTCACCGCCCTGTGTCGCCGTTATGGGCTGCGTCCGTTCCGCTACACGCGCATGCACCGCCAGACGGTCATGGTTCATGCCCCTGCCAGCTTCGTCAACAACACGCTGTGGCCGGAATTTCAGGAACTGAGCGACGCGCTCAGCGCCCACCTGATGATCATCACGGAGCGGATCATCCGCGAGGAGGTTTTTGCCACCACGGGCGAGGCCGACGAAATCCCCGAGCCAGCGCGTCTGCGATAACAGCGGCGCTTGACAGTTCGCTTAGGGTGTCATTCCGCCCCCTACCGAAACTGACCCCTATATTTGTATACGCCTATACATTCGCGCCCTTGTGGCGCGTCGGCGCTATCGCTTCAATTCAGGACTGGTTTGTCGTCGGCCGATGGATCAGCGTGAAAAAGGCCCTCCATCGGATTGTCGCGAACATATTCGCCGCCTTCGGCAAATGCCCGGAGCGGATCGTTGCCCTTCATGCGGCCAGCGGTGATTTCGCGTTCGGTCACGCGCAAAAGCACGGCCTTGTCGATCTGCCCGTCAACCAAGCTCTCCTGGCGGAGCATGAGATGGTAAGTCGAAAGGTTATCGGCCAGAAAGCCGATGATCCGATCACCTGGAACTTGTGCCTTGGCCAACCCTTCGGCGGCGATGTTGGTCAACGCGATGTGCATACTTATCAGGCGGACGCGGTTAAATTCGTCGCGCTCGACAGCGTGCAGTTCTATCAGCTCATCGACCAATGCTTGTAGGTCACAGCCTGGCTCGCCGATGCTCTTCATGAAACGATCGGCAAATTCCTCAAATCGTTCATTTGGCATGGTCGAAATACCTTGTGTTTGAGAGCGTTTAAACGCTCTACACCTTGTCGAACTTCCCCGCGAACTCACGATCGGCGAAATAGCGCAGCTTTGCGGCGACGATCGGCCGTTGGCCGGCGAGGAACAGGAGCTGCAAATCCTCGCGCAGCGTGCGGACCTCATCGGGCGTGAGCAGGGGCCGCGCGACATGCTGCGCGCCGAACGATATGCCGGTTTCGTCGCTGTCGATCGCGCGGCTCATCGTCTCGAACACGACCGTTTCCTGGCCGAGCAGATCGGAGACGAGCTTGGCGCTGTCGTGATCGTTGACCCCGAACACTTGCAGCACGCCGGCGTTGGACAGGAAGGTGCCGGCGCGGCGCTCGTAGAGCGCGCGGAGCTGGTGAACGTCTTGCAGGATCGGCCAGAGCTGGATGCCGTAGCCGGCCATCAGGCCCATAGCGCGCTCGACGGGTTCGAGGCGGCCCAGCGCGGCGAACTCATCGAGCAGGAACAGGACGGAGCGGGCAGGGGAGGCCGGCGCGCGCGCCAGATCGGTCAGCCCTTGCGCGAGCATCAGGCGCAGCCAGCGGGCATAGGTGGCGAGCCGATCGGGCGGCAGCACCAGATAGACGCTGGTAGGCTGCGCCTTCACATCGGCGAACGTGAAATCGGAATGTCCCAGCACCGCCGTCATGCGCGGGGAATCGAGGAAATGGGTATGGCGCTGCGCGGCCGACAGCACGCCAGCGGCTTCGCGATCGGACTTGCCAAGGTGGCGGTTGGCGGCGCGCGCGGCGAGGCCGCCTTGCGCCTGCATGGCTTCTAGCTGGGCGGCGAAGGCGGCAGGGGCGAGGGTGAGCCGGTCGCGCAGCGTGGCAAGGGTCCGTGTGCTCGCCGGCTCGCTGGTGACGATATGCAGGATCAGGCCGGCGATCAACGCCTTGGCTTCCTCGTTCCAATGCGCCTCGCCAGCTTCGCCGGGGGCGTCATAGACCAGCGCGTCGGCCAGCGTCATGCAGTCGTCGGCGAGATCGAGGCCGGCAGGGTCGATGCGATCCAGTGGGTTGAACGCGGCCCCGACCATGCCAGTGACGCCGAAGGGATCGAGAACATGGACCGGCCCGAATCTTGCCCGGTAGTGGGCGGTGATACGCGCGTTCTCGCCCTTGGGGTCGATGCAGACGACCGGGCCGGGATAGTCGAGCAGATTGGGGATGATGGTGCCCACGCCCTTGCCGGTGCGCGTTGGCGCGATCGTCAGCAGATGGGAAGGGCCGGCATAGCGCAGGGGCTTGCCCGATTTGCGGTCGCGGCCGATCAGCAGGCCAGCGTCGCCGGCGAGGGGCTTTGTCTCGCGATCGGAGGCGAAGCGGGCCGAGCCGTGCGTGTCGTCGCCGTCAGGGCCGCCATAGCGCAGGATCAGTGGTTGGAAGAGGGCGCGCAGCGTGACGAGGATGATAACCAGGCCCGCCAGCATCATCACGATTTGGTAGATATTAGAATCGCGCGGCAGGCCGAGCAGGGAGCGAAGGACGAGTTGCGTCCCCAGCCCCAGCACAAGCGTGGTGATGAGGAACAGGACCGCGACGCCGAACAGGTGGCGGATGAGCGCAACCGGGCTGGTGACGAGGGCCGTTACCGCCCATATCGGCTGTGAGCGCGCCATGCGGGCGAGGTTGCGGATTGCGCGGCCGAGCTGGCGGAACCATTCCATCATCAGGATTCCCTCCCATTGTCGTTGTCGAGATGTTCGGCGCAGATCGCGGCGGCGATCGTGTGGAAATGCCTCACGCGCTCGACGAGCCAGGCCAGTTCGTCGGGGGTGATTTCATAGGCGTGGGAATAGCGGGCCTCGACATAGGCGCGCTGCAACTGCGCGAAATGGCGACGGGCGGCGCGGGTATCGCGCGGCCATGCTTCGATCAGCCGGGGATCGAGATTTTCGGCGAGCGAGCGCAGGATGCCGAGCCGGTGCGATTTGGGCGCGTAGAGCGTCAGGACGAGCAGCACGGCATTGTAAGCCCGCTCGACGGCCTGGTGGAGCATGAACGCTGCATCGCGCGGCACGCCGTCGGCAATGCTGTCCTGGGCGAGCTTGAGCGCGTGCGCGGCGAGCGGGAACCAATGGTCGCGATGGCGCAGGGCTTCGGCGTGGCGTTCCTGCGCGTCGAGCTGGCGCGGCACGGCGAGGCCCTGTCCTGGCGCTTCGTAGAGGGCAATGCCATCGCGGGCTATGTCGGCGAAGAAGGGACGGCCGCGCGCGAGCTGGTCGTTCACGTCCATCAGCGAATGGACGATGAAATTGACGGGGGTGGAGAGGTGGCGGGTGACGGTCAGCTCGCGCACCAGATGATCGTCGGCGACCGCCCACCATGTTTGCAGATCGGTGAAGGTCTCGGAGTTGACGACGACGAGCAGGTCATAGTCGGAGATGTAGCCGCTGGCGCGATCCTCGACCCAATCGCCGCGCGCGTAGGAGCCGAACAGGATCAGCTTGAGGATGCGGCCGCCCTTGCGCTTGTCGGAGAGCTTGGTTTTGACGGCATCCTCAAATTCATCGAACAGGACGCGGGCGACCCGTTCCAGCTCGCGGCGTTTGGCGGCGGGGAGATGATCGAGATCGGCCCGCATCGTCATTCGATCGTTGCCGGCGTGATCGCCAGCGCCGGGTCTGCGTCGGGATGATCGAGCAGCTTTAGGACGATCGCCGTGGCGAGGGGAGGGGGCACGGCTTCCTCGCGCAGCATGTCGAACAGGGCATGTTCGCCGGCGTCGAGGTCCATGCCTTCGATCGCGAGATTAGCGCGGGCTTCGGCATCGCCTTCGCGCCACATCGTGACTTCGGCGGGGGTGCCGCGCACATAATCGAGCGCGCGGACCTGGGCGCGGATCGCCGCGATGTCGAGGGCGCGCGTCACGGTTCCTGCCCTTGGCTTGTCGGCTGCGCGATGGCGTTGCGCGCGGGATCGTCGGGCAGCGCGATATGGGTGATGCCCGGAGCGGCGGCGATTTCGTCCACCAGGCTATCGACGGTTTCCATGCGGTGACTGGGCCAGTCGCGCGAGATGGTGACATAGCCGGCATCGGTCTGGACATTGATGGTCGCGGTGGCGGGAAGCAGATCGAGCAGCGAGGCGAGCTTGTCCTGAATGTCGGGGGTGATGCGGTCGATTCCCGGCCCCACCATCAGGAGCTGCCAGGAGAGGCGCGACGTGTCAGTCATGGGCGTTTCCTTCCGCGTTGTCCTGTCCTTCGGCTTCCGCGTCGAAGGCCCGTTTGCCGCGCCGCTTCCAGAGCGCGAGAGCGTTGCCATCGTCGCGCGCGCGGGCGGCCAGATCGAGCATCGCGCCATAGAGCGTTGCGCGATCGTCGTCGGTCAGATCGACGAGGCCGGCTTTCTGGACGAGGCCGCCCAGCTCTATGAGATGGCGCGTGCGCTCGCGGCGAGCCACGACCCATCCTCTCGTATCGGTGCGGCGCGCGGCGGCTTCAACCCTATGCCTCGCTTGCGCCAGTCGGGTTTCCGCCTTCGCCGTTGCCGCCAGAGCGTCGCCCAGCCTTGCGCCCGCGTCCTTGAAAGAAGGCCGCGCCCCGCGAGCGCCACGCCTCCCTTTCTTCCGCGTCGGCCGATTCCACGGCGGCGAGCAGCGCACCGGCGAGCGTGTCCAGATCGAGCGCATCGGCCCCGGTCCCCGTTACCAGTAGCCCAAGTTGCTCGACCTTCTTCGCCTTGATAGACTTGGCCTTGTCGCTCAGTGCCCGCAATTCGGCGTCATAGTCGCGCGTCTTTCGCATCATTCTCTCCCTCGCGCCCGTCGAACAGAAGCCGCACAGTAGCACGATCGCGCTGGCAGGACAGCGGTTCCGAACAGAAATGCGGCGAAGTCAATCACGCGAACGGCAGAGAGTGGTGAGTGCGCGCTTATAGGTCGTTGCCGACCTGCGCTAAGAAGGGTAAGTTTCGCGTTGTCATGGCGATCTACCATTTCTCCGCGAAAGTCATCGGCCGCTCCAGTGGATCGAGCGCCGTTGCCAGCGCGGCCTATCGTGCGGCGGAACGGCTGCACGATGACCGACTCGGGCGCGACCATGATTTCTCGAACAAGGCCGGCGTCGTCCATTCGGAAATCATGCTGCCCGAAGGTGCGCCGGAGCGTTTAAACGATCGCGCGACCTTGTGGAACGAGGTTGAGGCCGGCGAGAAACGCAAGGACGCCCAGCTTGCGCGCGAGGTGGAGTTCTCGATTCCGCGTGAGATGAACCAGCAGCAGGGCGTGGCGCTCGCGCGCGAGTTCGTCGAAAAGCAGTTCGTCGAACGCGGCATGGTGGCCGACCTCAATGTGCATTGGGACATGGGCAAGGACGGCCAGCCCAAGCCGCACGCGCATGTCATGTTGTCGATGCGCGAAATCAGCCCGGACGGCTTCGGCAAGAAGGTTGTCGAGTGGAACAGCACGGCGCTCCTGAAGGAGTGGCGCGAGGCGTGGGCGGACCATGTGAACCAGCGGCTTGCCGAGCTGGATATTGACGCGCGGATCGACCATCGCACGTTGGCGGCGCAGGGGATCGACCTTGAGCCGCAACACAAGATCGGGCCGGCTGCATCGCGTATGCCCGAACAGGGGCTTGAGGCGGAACGGGTTGAGGACCATGCCCGGATCGCGCGCGAGAATGGCGAGAAGATCATTGCGCGGCCCGAGATCGCATTGGACGCGATCACGCGGCAGCAGGCGACGTTCACGCGCCGCGACCTGGCGCAGTTCGCGTTCCGCCACAGCGACGGCAAGGACCAGTTCGACCAGGTGATGAGCGCGGTGCGGACCTCGCCCGAGCTGGTGGCGCTGGGGAAGGATGGGCGCGGCGAGGATCGGTTCACGTCGCGCGACATGATCGACACCGAGCAGCGGTTGAGTCAGGCCGGCGATCGGCTTGCGGATCGGGCAGGGCATGGTCTCTCGGCGGCGTCTCAAATGGGGGGGCGAGACACCGCCGAGAGTGGAAGCCTTGCGCTGGGAAGCCAGCAAAAGGACGCCCTGGCCCATATCACCGGCAAGAACGACCTTGCAATCGTCGTGGGCTATGCCGGCACCGGCAAATCGACCATGTTGGGGGTTGCGCGCGACGAATGGGAGCGCGCGGGCTATCAGGTGCGCGGCGCGGCCCTGTCCGGCATCGCGGCCGAGGGCTTGGAGGGCGGCTCCGGCATCCAGTCGCGCACGATCGCGAGTATGGAATATCAGTGGGATCAGGGCCGCGAGCTGCTAGGCCCGCGCGACGTGCTGGTGATCGACGAGGCCGGCATGATCGGCACGCGCCAGATGGAGCGCGTATTGTCCGAGGCCGAGAGGGCGGGGGCGAAGGTCGTTCTAGTCGGCGACGCGGAGCAGTTGCAGGCGATCGAGGCGGGCGCGGCGTTCCGCTCGCTTGCCGAGCGCCACGGCGCGGCCGAGATCAACGAGGTTCGCCGGCAGCATGAGGACTGGCAGAAGGACGCCACGCGGGCGCTGGCGACGGGCAGGACCGGCGAGGCGATCCGTGCCTATGAGCAGCATGGCATGGTCCACGCGGCCGAGACGCGCGAGGCGGCCCGCGCCGAGCTGATCGACACATGGGACGCGCAGCGGCTTGCCGATCCCGACAAGACCCGGATTATCCTTACCCATACCAATGCCGAGGTGCGCGACCTCAACCTTGCCGCGCGCGATCGGCTGCGCGACGCCGGCGAGCTGGGGCAGGACGTGCGGATTTCGGCCGAGCGGGGCGCGCGCGACTTCGCGACCGGCGACCGCATCATGTTCCTGAAAAACGAGCGCGGCATGGGCGTGAAGAACGGCACGCTGGGGAAGGTCGAGCGCGTGTCGGCCGACAGCATGGCGGTGCGGCTCGATGACGGCCGACAGGTGGCGTTCGACCTCAAGGATTATGCCCATGTCGATCATGGCTATGCCGCGACCATCCACAAATCGCAGGGCGTGACGGTCGATCAGGGGCATGTCCTCGCCACCCCCGGCATGGACCGCCATGCGGCCTATGTGGCGTTGTCGCGGCACCGTGACGGCGTGCAGCTCCATTACGGCCGCGACGACTTCGCCGACGATCGGCGGCTTGTCCGCACGCTGTCGCGCGAGCGGGCGAAGGATATGGCGTCGGATTATCCCATGTATCGGGACCGCGACGGCGCTGATTTTGAGAGGGGGGCGCAAGCGTTCGCCGATCGGCGCGGCCTGTCGGGCGAGATCCGATTGCCGGATGCGCCCGAGCGGAAGGGTGTGGAGCTTCTTGGCCCGCGTGCTGGCACCATGCGCCAGATGGGCGAAGATCCACGCCCGCGCGAGATCGGCCCCCATGAAGCCAGCGGCCGCGGCGCTGGCGAGGGGAAGGCCGCGGCCGAGCGACAGCCGCGGCGCGGCATGTTCGACGGCTTGAAGCTGTCGGCCGAGCCGGCGAAGGCGGCCGAGCCAGTGCAGGGCGCGAAGGAAAAGGCCGCCCCCAAGCGCGGCATGTTCGATGGGCTGAAACTGTCGTCGCGCACGCCGACGCCGGCGAAGGAAGCCCCGGCGCGTGCCGAGCAGGGCCATACCCATGATTTCCGGCGCGCGGTCGAGCGGGCCTCGCGTTCGGCCGAGGCGGTGTTGCAGGCCCGCGCATCGGGCGGGCCGGTATTGGAGCATCAGAAGGTCGCGCTCGAGCGCGCGACGGAGGCGCTGGACCAGATCAGGGCGGGGGCCTCGCGCGATATGGCATCGGCGTTCCAGCGCGAACCCGGCTTGCTCCATGAGGCGGCGGCAGGGCGCAGCGGCCCGATGATGGATGCGATGGCGCATGAGGCCAAGGTGCGGGCCGATCCGAACTTGCGCGCCGATCGGTTCGTGGAACGCTGGCAACAGCTCTCCCAGGATCGCGACCGGCTTTATCGCGCCGGGGACATGACGGGCCGGGAGAAGGCGGGCAAGGAGATGGCGGGCATGGCGAAAAGCCTTGAGCGCGATCCCCAGGTGGAATCGATCCTGCGCGGCCGTGAGCGCGAGCTGGGGCTTGAGATGGGCATGGGGCGCGGGCGCGACCTTAGCCACCAGTTGACGCACGAACTTGGGATTGGCCGCGATCGTGGCCTTAGCCGGTAAGGAGAAGCGATAATGGGCGAGGGTGATGGTCTGGACGACGCGGACGATCCGGCGCGGGCGTTCGAGAAGCTGCGCGGCGAAGTGTCGTTGCTGCGCCTTGCGGTCGAAGGACTGACCGCTGCGCGCGAGAATATCGAGATACCCGACTATCAGCCGACGCTCACCAAGACGCAGGAAATATTGGGCGTGCTGGCCCAGCAGGTCGCGGCGATGCGGAAAAGCCCCGCCTTGTCGATGGACCCGGCGCATATGGCGGGCGAGATCGCCAGCGCCGCCACGAATGCGCGGCGCGAGGATCAGCGCCTTATCACCGAGGCGCGCACGGCGCTGGACCAGGCCGCGCGCGAGATCGGTAGCCGGCTCGCGTCGGCGCGGCGCGGCGACGAGCAAAATCGCTGGCTGTATGTCATCGGCGCTTGCGGCGTGGTGCTAGGGCTGTTGCTCTATGCCTTCCTTGCCGGCCCGCTCGCGCGGGCGACCCCCGATAGCTGGCGCTGGCCCGAGCGCATGGCGACCCGCGTTCTGAATGAACCGGGACCGTGGGGAGCGGGGCAGCGGTTGATGCAGGCGGCCGATCCGGAGAGCTGGGCGCTGATCGTCGCGGCCTCACCGCTGACGGATGCCAATCGCGAGACGGTGCAGAAATGCCGTGAGCAGGCGGAAAAGGCGGCAAAGCCGGTGCGCTGCACGATTGAGGTCAAAGCGGATAGCGGACAAAAATCATGAACCAGCCAGCTATTGCCGGGGCAGAGGAATGCCAGATGCTTGTCGGTCGAAATTGCCGCGAGCGCCGCGTGCAACTCGCAATGTCGCAGGTAGAATTATCGGAGCGATCGGGCGTTGCCGCGTCGTATCTGTCGCGCATAGAAAACGGACGCGGCAACCCCACGTTGGAACTGTTGGATTCGATAGCGGGCGCGCTGGGCTGTCATGTGGTGGACCTATTCCGCGAGTGACGATCGCGCCGCCCGGTCTGTTCAGCTATTGCTTGGCACCCGTTCCATTTCTAGCCGGGAAACGTGGCCATCCTCGACCATTTCGACCGCTTCTTGACAATGAAGGGCGGCCATGTCCTGGCCCGCCTTGTCGAATAATTTCATCGCCTTTTTGACCAGCGCGACGGCTTCTTGGGTCATCTCTTCGCGACGCTTGCTGTCTTTGATCGGCTTCACCGGACACTCCCCACATTCGACGGTCGATAGGCGGAAGGGCGCGCGATCGGCGGTGCGCGCCGCCAGTCAAAGACGGGCTGGCTTTTCCGCGTCTTTTCAACCTGGCCCCGCACTTCGCGCACGAGCGCGATGATGAAGCGGGCATCTTCGGCGGCGCGGTGCCGGCGAAAGGGCTGGCGATCGAGCTGGCGCAATGCCGCCTCGACATGCTCATAGGCCGCGCCCATCTCTTCGAGCAGGTCCGCGACATGACCGATGGCGCAGGGCGGCGGCTTGGCCGCCAGTGCCGAAAGCGTCGTCAGCCACGGCGCGTCGAAATGGGAATCGGCGATGACGCGCGCGCCTCGCACATAGGGTTCCAGCTCCGCGACGACCCGCGCCGGGGGCAGGCCGTCGCGGGCGAGCTGTTCCTTGGAGATGCCGTGCAGGCGTTCGGCCTCCTGCGTCCAGCCCCAGCCCGCCCAGGCATCGGGAGGCCGGATGAGCCAGGAGCGGATCAGGCCATGCTCATCGGCAATCCCGATCTCTATGGGATAGGATCGCCCATGACGGGGCAGGCAGGACGCCTCGAAATCCAGAGCGATGATGGTCATGGCGCGCACCCCATCACCAGCTCCGCCCGCAGCTCGCGGGCTTGGGCCTCATATTCGATCGCCAGCAGGCGATGCACGGAAGCCGCTTCGGGCTTGCTTGCCGACTCGGCGGCGGCCCGCTCCTGGCGCGCGCGATCCTCGTAGAAACAGAGATCGTCGCGCGCTTTCGCGATCAAAAATCCATCCTCTGCCATGCCGGCCTCATAGCGCAGGATGCCCTTTTCAGCAATCTTCTTGCGAATGAATCTCAATAATGGAGGTGCATCAGTTCCTGCATCACCGCTGCTGTCAGTGTATCAACTATGGAACCACCCCAGCGCCGATCGGCGTCGGTTGAGATCGTTTAAACGACTTGCCGAAGAACAGTGCCGCGAGCGTGCGGGACTGCACTTTATTTGCAATTCTTAATGCTTTTCCTCTAAACGACACGCGCCCGCCGAGAGGGGGGCAGAGGCGTGGAAACCTCTCAATGTAACCCACATTCTCCAAGTAAGTCGCTGATTTCGCTGTCGTAATCGTGATATTTCGCATATAAATCATGGCGTTGACGGCTGCGAGGGGCGCGTTTCATGGATCACCTGGAGGGTGCG
>NZ_JAVSCQ010000034.1:0-42648 GCF_040560405.1 Facivitalis istanbulensis | reverse complement strand
GTCCCAAGCAACTGTTCAGGGTTGTGACCAACGCGGAAGGGGCCCTTGCTCCCTATCGGGCTCCAGACCCTCGGGGGGGACGGGCTCCCTTCCGCAACACCTTCATACCAGCATCACATCAGACAGGGGGGGGCGAAAACGGTGGGTCAGCCAGCGCGCATCGCGAGCGCGAGCCGGACCCGCTCCTGCTCGGCCTGGTCGAGCGGGAAGCGGTAAAGGCAGGCGGCGGACAGGAGGTGGGCGAGGGCCGGTCCGAGCGCGAAGACGTACAACAGTCCATCGAGCGCGGCGGGTGTGTTGGGGCCGGTCGGGGAGAAGCCGAACCATGCGACCAGCGGCAGGGCGATGCCGATGGCGGCGGCCATGCCCGCCTTGCTGGTCAGGCTGAAGACCGAGAAGAACAGGGTGGTGCGATCCGCGCCGGTTTCCAGCCGATGCCTGTCGGCGATATCGGCGACGATCGCGCGGAGCATCAGATTGCCGGATCCTTGCGCCAGTCCCTGCGCCAGCGTCAGCGCGAGCAGCAGCGGGAAGCGCGCGGGCGTGACCAGCAGCAGGCCGAGATTGATCGCGACCTGCACCAGTTCGCCCAGCATCGCGGTCCGGTGCTTGCCGAGGCGCGTCGCGATCCGCATCCAGATCGGGCCGGCGGCAACGCCGAACACGAACTGGAACAGGAACAGCCCGCTCGCCCATTCGGGGCGGCCCATATAGGCACTCACGAAGAAGACGATCAGCGCGGAGCGGATGAGCTGGCCGGCCGTGACCGCGAAATCGGCCATGATCACGCGGAGCAGCAGCCGGTCCTGTACGATCATCCGCAGTGTCTGGATCAGCGGCAGGTGCTGATGGGCCGGTCGCGCGCGGGGCGTATCATCCACCGCGGTCAGCGCGAGCGGCAGGGTGATCGCCAGCCCGCCGATGACCACCAGCCCGAACGAGGCGAGCTTGAGCGCGGCGTGATTCGGATCGAACTGGTCGATGATCGTGGGAAGGACGAGGACGATCAGCAGCGACAAGGACCCCGCCACGGTGCCGTAGGTCGCGATCCGGGTCCGCTCGTGATAATCGTCGGACAGCTCGCCCGACCATGCCAGATACGGGATCTGGATCATCGACCAGCCAAGGTAGAACAGGAACAGTCCGGTCGCGAGCAGCGATGCGCCGAACCCAGGCGGCGGGAAAAACAGCACCGCTCCGGCGGCGGCATACATGGCGGCGCCGGTCACGATCCAGGTGCGGCGCCGCCCGCCGCTGCGGTCCCCGAGGAAACCGATCAACGGATCGGCCGCCGCGCCCCAGATCCGCTCCAACAGGAAGATCAGCCCGATCGTCGCCAGCGGCAGGCCATAATGCTCGGCATAGATCGCGGGGAGATAGACGGCGAGTGGTCCCTGCGCGGCGTAGATCGGCAGGGTCAGCGACGAAAAGGCCGCCAGCCGCAGCGGCGAAAGGCGTCCGCCGGGGCGCGGCGGCGCGGCGAACAGGCGTGCGTGAAGCGTGGCCATGGCGCAAATCCTCACAATTTCGTGCGAAGCGTGACGCCCCAGGTCCGCGGGTCGCCGAGGATCCCTGTCACGAGCCCGGTGTTGCCGGGCGAAAGCGTCTGGTAATATTCGGTGTCGCCCAGATTGCGGACCCAGGCCGAGAGGTCCCAGCGTGCATGGTCCGGGCGCACTCCGACCCGAAGATTGAGTATGCCGTACCCTGCGATCTGGCCGAAGCGCGAATTGCTGGCGGACGTGTTGAACGAGGAGCGGTGCGAGAAGTCGGCGTGACCGTAGAGTTCGATCGGATGTCCTTGCCAGCCGCCGATCGGTGCCCCCGCATCGGCCCCCAGGGTGTAGGTGAATTTGGGGATACCGGCGAGCGGTTGGCCGGTCAGGTCCTGGATACCGCCGCGATCGAGCCGTTCGGGCGCCTGCGGCGCATTGCGGTAATCGCGATAGGTCGCGTCGGTGTAGCTGAAAGAGCTGGTAAGGGTCACCCGGTGCACGGGCGTCCAGACCAGGTCGCCCTCGATCCCACGCGAGCGGACAGAGGGGATGTTGGCGATATACTGGCGGAACGTGACCGTGTTCGCCAGCTGCTCGGTGATGCCGGTCTGATAATCAGCGATGTCGGTCCAGAAACCCGCGAGATTGAGCGTTACGCGCCGGTCGAACCATTGCGATTTGAGCCCGACCTCATAGGCATTGACCGTCTCGGGCCGGACATTGGGATTGACCCCGGCGGGCAGTGCGGTGAGGTTGAGACCACCCGATTTGCTGCCCCGCGAATAGGAAGCATAGACCAGCGCATCGGACGCGACACGATAGGACAGGGTGGCGAGACCGGAGAGGCTGTCGTCCTTCAGCCTCGTCGAGAAATCCAGGCCGGGATTGAACTGGTTGCGGATCGCGAGCGCGGCCGCGCGCGCGTTGCTGGGCAGCGTGGACAGGTCGACCCCCGCAACGGGGAACTGGTGGAATCGGCCATCCTTGCTCTCATGCGTGTAGCGCAGGCCCAGTGTCAGGTGGAGCGCGTCCGACGCATTCCAGGTCGCCTGGCCGAAGGTCGCGAGGCTTTTGGTCTGCGGGGTCGAGGTGGAATTGGCCTCAAACCCCGACAGTGCGGCATTGCCGATCGCCGCGGGCACGGAGGGCAAGAACCAGTTGGCCGCCGCCGGACCATAGGCGGTCGCCCCATAACCCCGAATGATCTGCCAGAAATAATAGGCCCCGACGACGTAATCGATGCGATTCCGCCCCGTCGAGGCCAAACGGACCTCCTGGCTGAACTGGCGTTGCCGGTTCGCCTGTTGCGCCTTGGTGACGACGGGCAACGCCGTATTGTCACCATCATTGGCCGGATCCCAGTCCCACCAGCGATAGGCGGTGATCGACGTGAGCGCCGCGCGTCCCACGTCCCAGTCGATCTGCGCGGACGCGCCATAGCTTTTCATGTTCGATTGATACCGGCTGTCGGACTCCCCGCGGCGGGCGAACGGATCGATCGGCAGTGGCGTGTGATTGGCGCGCGCGGTTCGATCGCGAAAGGCGTTGGCGATCGCTGCCCCGCTGTCGTAGCGGCCGAAATAATTCGCGAAGATACCGAGTACGAAATTCTGCTTCTGGCGCGAATAGTCGCCGATCAGCCGGATCGACAATGCGGGGGTGGGGGTGATCAGCAGCTGGCCGCGCGCGGTGAAATTGGTGTAATCCTGCGCGCGTTGGCCGCTCGTGACGTTGGTCAGGAAGCCGTCGCGATGCGTGTCGGCGATGCTCAGGCGATAGGCGATCCTGTCGGCGACGATCGGTCCCGACAGCGAGCCGCGCAGTTGATGATAGCCGTAATTGCCAAGCGTCGCCTCGCCTGCGAATTCGGTCGTCCAGCTCGGCGCGCGGGAGGTGATGTTGATCGCGCCGGCGGTGGTGTTCTTACCGAAAAGGGTGCCCTGCGGACCACGCAGCACCTCGATCCGTTCGAGATCGACAAGGTCGAACTGGGATTGCCCGACCCGTCCGTAATAGACATTGTCGATATAGATGCCGACGCCGTTTTCGAGGCCGTCATTGGTCAGCGCGACGTTCGAGCCGAGGCCCCGGATATTGATGTTGGTGTTGCGCGGGTTGAAGCTGAATATCTGGAGGCTGGGCACGAGCTGCTGCACCTGGCCGAGGGTGAAGTCGCCGGTTTTCTCCAATGTGTCGGCACTGACGACGCTGAGCGCGATCGGCACATCCTGGGCGCGTTCCTGGCGGCGGCGCGCGGTCACGACCACATCGCTGGCCGTATCGTCGGTCTCGGTTGCGCTGTCGGGGGCGGTCGGACCGGCCGCGATGTCACGGGCGGCAGCGGGGATCAACCGCCCGGCCGCACCCGGACGCTCGGCGGCCAGCGCGGCCGTGGACGTCGCGCCGGACAGCGCGATCAGGACAAGATAACGGGCATGGCTGCGCCGTCCGCCCGCAAGGGTGGTCGAAAACGACAAAATCTGGAACTCCCTTATTTCCTGATCGGGCGCGAGTGTGCCGTCGCCGCCCGTCGTGAACCCTGGATCATGCTTCTGGCCGACCACGCGCGTGTTGATGCGGGGCCTGACCGGGCACGGTGTCTATGGAATCCGTCGCATCACATTCCCCTTCGCATCAGGGGGAAGACACGAGCCTGGCGCTGTCGCCTCGGCATCGTGCGCTTTAGCCGTTGGTCACGCGGAGCAAGCTGCATCCCGATCAAAAGCCGCGGGCCTCTCATCCGGCGACGCCGGGAGCGGTGGCCAGTCGCTCTGTGCAATACCTATCCGTTCAATGGGATTTGTGGTCAACAATAGCTTTGGTATCAGGCGCGAAAGACGCCGTGCGCCGACCGATCAGTCCGGAAAGCGGCGCTTGCGCGTGACGTCCAGCTGGACGACGCGCCCGGCGTGCACGGTGATGAGGACCGACCCGTAATCAAGCCCGGCAAGTGCCTCGCCGATCGCGCGCAGCACGGCATTGTCCTGTGGTCGCACGGGTGCGTCGATGCCGACTGGCAATGGGTCGATCCTCATGTCCGCCTTCTGCTTTCGTCGTGGGGTCAGCGCGCCACGCCGCCTGCTCGGGCGGTGCGGATCCGGTTCTGGATATCGTCCCAGGTGATCAGCGGATACAGGTTGTGCGCCTGTGCTTCGTGATCGAACAGGCGTTTCAGCTCCGCCAGTCTGGCCGGGTATTTCGCTGCCAGATCGATCCGCTCGGTGGGATCGGCGTTCAGGTCGTAGAGCCGCCATGCAGGCGTCTCCACCTGGCTGCCGGGAGGCGCATTGAGGGTGTTCGAGGCGGCCAGCGACGCTTTCCAACCATCCTGATAAATCGCCCGCGCTCCGAAGATGTAATAATATTGCGTGCGATGGCGTGACGCCGCCCTGGCATCATCGATGGAATAGCGCAGCGACGTGCCTTCGATGGGCTGCTGCGCGATCCCCCGGATCGTCGCGGGCGCCGTCACCTTGGCCAGTTCGAGGGTAGTCGGCAGGATGTCGATGACATGGCCATATTGCTCGCGGACGCCCCTTGCGGTGATTGCCTTGGGATAGGACAGGATCAGGGGATTGCGGGTGCCGCCCTCGCAATTCGCATCCTGTTTCCAGCAGCGGAAGGGGGTGTTGGCCGCCTGCGCCCAGCCGAGCGGATAATTGACCTCCACGCCCTCGGGCGTCCCGATCTTGTCGATCAACGCCAGATTATGCGCCAGGTTGGTCTTTTCATCGAGCGGCGGTGCGCCCAGGCGGCGGTCGATATCGCCGTTCAGCGTGCCTTCCTTGCTGGCGCCGTTGTCGCCGATGATGACCACGAACAACGTGTTATCGAACTGGTTGATCTGTTTCAGATGATCGACCAGTCGGCCGATCTGGGCATCGGTATAGCTGAGATAGGCGGCGTACACCTCCATGAACCGGGCATAGAGCTTGCGCTCGTCGGGGCTGAGGCTGGTCCATGGCTTGATCGTGGGATCGCGGTCGGGAAGGATCGCATTGGCCGGGATGACGCCCAGCTTCTTCTGCCGCGCGAACACCTGCTGGCGATACACGTCCCAGCCGGCATCGAACTGGCCCTTGTAACGATCCCGCCATTCCGCCGGAACCTGATGCGGCGCATGGGTGGCACCCGGTGCGTAATAGAGGAAGAAGGGTTTCGGCGGTGCCTTTGGCGCAAGGCCGACCACCGGGTCACTGGGGGCGGCGCGTTGCTGCCGGGTGATGAAGGCGATGGCCTTGTCGGTGATCTGCTCGCTCAGATGCCGTCCGTCGGGGGCGACATGCGCCTGGTCCTCGACCAGATCGGGCTTGTACTGATCGGTCTGCGATCCGAGAAAGCCGAAGAAATGATCGAAGCCCTTGCCCGTCGGCCAGCGATCAAACGGTCCCGCATCGGTGGCGTCTTCGTCCGGGGTCACGCCATATTTGCCGACCGCCAGCGTATTATAGCCATTGTCGCGCAGGATCTCGGCGATCGTCCCGGCCGAGGACGGCAGGTGGCCGTCCCATCCTGGAAAGCCTGCCGACAGGATGCGATGCGAGAAGCCCGCTTCATGCACCGACGAACTGTTGCGCCCGGTCAGGAGGGCCGCGCGGGTCGGCGCGCAGATCGCGGTAGTATGGAAATTGGTGTAGCGCAGGCCCTGCTGCGCCAAGGCCTCCAGTCGCGGCGTGGCCACCCCGCCGCCGAATGCGCTGGCCGCACCGAAGCCGACATCGTCGAGCAGGATCCACACGATATTGGGCGCGCCCGCGGGGGCTCGCACCGGGGCAGGCCAGGCCTCGACCGATTCCGCCAGCGTGGCGCCGATCTTGCCCTGGAATGGCTGCGTCTGCGTCTGCGCCTGCGCCTGGCCGCCGGCCAATAACAGGATGGCGGCGAGCGCCGTCATGGAGCGTCTCATGTCATGATCCCCTTTGCTGATGAAGGTAGGTCGAGCTTGGCGGCTAACCCCGGCGTGGCGCGGCCCCGGTCACCCGTTCCGGCCGCCAGACGCAGCGGAAGCCGATATGCGTCGTGCTGGTATCAATGGGCTGCGCGTGGCGCGCCGCTGGCCGGTAGCGCCGGCAATAATTCTCCGCGCACAGGTGCGATCCGCCCTTCAGGACCTTGCGCGCGATCCTGATGCCCTGCGCCGCGGGGTCGTAGCTGTCGCCCCTGGTCGCGCCGCGCGGGTTGTCCACCACGCAGCCCGCACGGGCAGGAGGGGCCGCGATCGCATACCAGTCGTCGGTCCATTCCCAGACATTGCCGATCATGTCGTACAGACCATAGCCGTTGGCCGGGAAACTGCCGACGGGCGACGTTCGCGCCCATCGATCGGTTTCGTCATGGGCCAGCGGAAACGCGCCGCGCCAGTAATTGGCGAGCATCCGCCCCTCTGGCGCGAGCTCGTCGCCCCACGCGTAATCGGCCTGCTCCAAGCCGCCGCGCGCCGCATATTCCCACTCGGCCTCGGTCGGCAGCGATTTGCCCGCCCAGCGGGCATAGGCGGCGGCGTCCTGATGCGTGACGTGGACGACCGGATGATCGTCCAGCCCGTCGATCGTGCTGCTCGGCCCGGTCGGATGACGCCAGTCCGCGCCGAATGCGAAGCGCCACCACTGGCGATGGTCGGTCGTGTCGTACAAACGCGGCGGCGGCGTGAAAACAGACGACCCCGCACGCGCCATCTCTTCCGCCATGCCGGGATAGTCGCGGGGATCGGGCGGGATCTCCGCCAGTGTGCGATAGCCGGTGGCCGCGACGAATGCGGCAAATTGCCCGTTGGTGACCGGGTGCGTGTCAATCCAGAACCTGTCGACGCGCACGCGCCGAACCGGCGCTTCCTCGGGATAGAAGCGATCGGACCCCATGTGGAACGTTCCTCCCGGAACGTCGACCATGGCGGACCGGTCGGCCAGCGCGTGCGCGCGCCGCGCCGTGTGACGCGCGAACCGCGATGTCGCCGATGCCGTACGATTCACCATCCCGTCCCCCTGCTTGCCCCCTGCTTGCCATCGCGACGTCGGATGGTGATCGGATTTCACACTGATCTGATAGGAAATACGATGCGGCGTTTCTTTTGCGTGCAGAAGGCGAACTTTACGGGTCGAAGGTGGCGGATCGGGACGCGGCGCAATGCTCGGCTTCTTGGGCGAAGGCCGCGTGGAACAGCCGGCGGTTCGCCATGAGCAACCATGGGATGGAGGGCGCGATCCGTCGCGACCCGACGATGAGCGTCGGGCACGATGGACTGGTCCCGCGACAGTGGCGCGTTCCCCTGACGTGCAAGGCGAGCGCCATGACGCCGCCGCAACGGTTCACGAAGCGATGGCGCTATCCGGCGTTGCTCCTAGACGCGCTGTTCGCAAATCGTTCGTGCCCGGATCAGCAGCGCTTGCCGCATGGCCGTGGCGGCGGCTCCCCGAAGCTGGCAGACGAGGGGACCGGAGTGTGATCGACCGCTGAGGTGGCGACCGTGCCATGCAGCGCCGCCGCCACCTCGCCGATGATCAGCATCGCGGGATCGTCCGCGCCGACCGTTTCCACCAGAAAGGCCAAGGACGCCAGATGTCCGTGGATGATGCGTTCGTCGGCCAGTGTCGCGTTCACGACGATGAGGACTGGCGTCTGGGGCGCGCGACCGGCGGCGATCAGTTGCCGGGCGACGGTTGCCGCCGCGCTGCGCCCCATATAGATCGCCAGCGTCGCGTCGGGCGAGGCGAGCGTCGGCCAGTCGAGGTCGAGCGGCGCGTCGCCCTTGGCATGCGCGGTGACGCAGGTCAGTCGCCGCGCCACGCCGCGCAGGGTCAGGCTGGTGCCGGCGGCCGCGACGGCGGCGCTGGCGGCGGTGATGCCGGGGCAGATGCGGACGGCCACGCCCGCGGCGCGACACGCCGTCACCTCCTCCGCGGTACGGCCGAAGATCGCGGGGTCGCCGCCCTTGAGCCGGACGACGCGCCGTCCGGCCCGCGCGGCGGCGACGATCAGCGCGTCGATCGTCGCCTGATCCTTCGAATGGCGGCCCGACCGCTTGCCCACGCTGACGCGATCCACCCCCGCCGGGATGAGGTCGAGCACGCCCGGCCCGACCAGCGCGTCGTGGAAGACGATGTCGGCCTGAGCGATCAGCCGCGCGGCCCGGCGGGTCAGCAGGTCGGGATCGCCGGGGCCGGCACCGACCAGCCAGACGCTGCCGGCGGGGAAATCGTCATGCGGCATGGGTCTTCTCCTCGATGAGCAGGCGGGCGAGCGCGGGGCGGCACGAACCGCAATTGGTGCCGGCGCCCAGCGCCGCGCCGATCGCGGCGACATCGGCGAGTCCCTGCGTCCGGATGGCGGCGAGGATCGTGCGCGTGCCGATGTCGAAACAGGCGCAGACGATCGTGCCACGATCGACCTGTTCGCCCGGCGCGCGCCCGGCCAGGATCGTCGGCGCGGCCTGCGGCGCGCTCAGTTGCGCAATCAGCCAGTCGCGGGTCGGCAGTTCGCCGCTTTCGGTCAGGAACAGCACGGCGGCGAGACGGCCCTGGTCCAGCACGGCGACTCGGCGGGTGCCGCGCGCGCCGTCGACCGCCTCGATCCGGTCACCCTTCGGCAGGCACGCGTCGAGGCTGGCCGGATCGCCATCGCCCGCGACCTCCCACATGGTCCCGGCCGGCACCGCGACGCGGGTGGCCCACAGGCAGTCGGGGCGGCGCACGCTCTCGCCCGCGCCGATCAGGAAGCCGCGCCACCGCACCGCGACGGCGGCGATGGCGGCCGGGGTGGACTTGAAGCCGGGCTGGCCGGAGATCGGATCGGCGAGCGGTCGCGGCAGCAGGCCGGTGCGGCCACCCGATGACGTGTGGTCGGTCCAGTGGATCGGCACGAACAATTCGCCGCTGCGTTGCGCATCGCTCGTGCAGACCCGGTACAGGCTGTCGCCCTGCGGCGTCCTCACGCGTGCGAGGCCGCCATCGGCCAGCCCGAGCCGGGCGGCATCGTCGGGATGGACCTCGACCAGCGGCTCGGCGCGGTGACGGGCCAGTTTCGGGGCGAGGCCGGTGCGGGTCATGCTGTGCCAGTGATCGCGATAGCGGCCCGTATTGAGCGTCAGCGGCCAGTCCCGGAGCGGCGCGGGCAACGGCTTCTGGAAGACGCTCACCAGCCGCGCGCGGCCATCGGGCGTCGGGAAGCGTCCATCGGCGAAGGGCTGCCCGCCCCAGCGGAACGGCGCCATCGCGTCATATTCGGCATTCCCGCCGCCGCCGCGCCCGGCCAGCGAGAACAGGCGGGCGCCGTCATTCTGATAGGTCGACAACCGGACATGCTCGCGCCAGATATCGGCCGGGCGATCATAGGCGAAGGCGGTCTTCCACCCCATTCGCCGCGCGACCTCCTTGACGATCCACCAGTCGGGCCTGGCCTCGCCCGGCGGGACGAAGATCGCGCGCTGGCGGCTGATCGTGCGGTCGGAATTGGTGACGGTGCCGTCCTTCTCCCCCCAGGCGGCGGCGGGCAGGCGGACATGGGCGAAGCCGCCGGTGTCGGTTTCCGCCATCACGTCGCTGACGACGACGAACGGACAGTTTGCCAGCGCGTCGCGCACGGCGCCTGCATCGGGCATCGAGACGGCGGGATTGGTCGCCATCACCCACAAGGCCTTGATCCGGCCATTGCCCAGCTCGCGGAACAGGTCGACCGCCTTCAGCCCCGGCTTCGCCGCCATCGTCGGCGCGGCCCAGAAACGCTGCACCCGCGCCCGGTTCTCGTCCGAAAAATCCATATGCGCGGCCAGCGTCGAGGCGAGGCCGCCGACCTCGCGCCCGCCCATCGCATTGGGCTGGCCGGTGATCGAGAAGGGCTGCGCGCCGGGCTTGCCGATGCGCCCCGTCGCCAGATGCACGTTCACGATCGCGTTGACCTGATCGGTGCCGGTCAGCGACTGGTTGATGCCCTGGCTGAACAGCGTGACGGTGCGCGGGGTCGCGGCGAAGAGGTCGTAGAAACGCCGGAGGTCCGCCACCGTCACGTCGCAGCTTTGCGCCACCGACCACAGGTCGCCACCCTCCGCCACCCGCGCCCAGAAATCCTCGGGTGCGCTGACATGATCGGCGAGGAACGCGGCATCGAGCACGCCCGCATCGCGGCACCAGGCGAGCAGGCCGTTCATCAGCGCGACGTCGCTGCCGGGGCGGAGCGCGAGGTGGAGATCGGCCTCCGCGGCCGTTTCCGTCCGGCGCGGATCGATGACGACGAGCTTCGCCCCCGCCTCGCACCGGGCGCGGATCCGCTGATAGACGATCGGGTGGCACCAGGCGGTGTTCGATCCGACGAGCACGATCAGGTCGGCGGCGTCGATATCGTCATAGCTGGCCGGCACCACATCCTCGCCGAACGCGCGGCTGTGCCCGGCGACCGCGCTCGACATGCACAGCCGCGAATTGGTGTCGATATTGGCGCTGCCGATGAACCCCTTCATCAGCTTGTTGGCGACATAATAGTCTTCGGTCAGCAACTGCCCGGAGACGTAGAAGGCGACGCTGCCCGGACCATGGCGGGCGATGGTGTCGCGGAAACGCCGGGCGACGAGGTCGAGCGCCTTGTCCCAGCTCGCGCGCTTCTGCCCGATCATCGGATGGAGCAGCCGGCCGTCGAGGCCGACCGTCTCACCCAGATGCGTGCCCTTGGAACAGAGCCGGCCGCGATTGGCGGGGTGGTCCGGGTCGCCCTCGATCCGCACCGACCGCGCGCCGGTCGGCGTGGCGAGGATGCCGCAGCCGACGCCGCAATAGGCGCAGGTGGTCCTGATCGTCATCGGGTCCGTCCTGCCCGCCGCAACGGTCATGCGGCGGCCGTCAGGGTCGTGGCGCGGCAGATCAGCACCCGCCCGCCGCTGACCTTCACCGGCACCGTCGGCGTGCAGCCGCGATCCTCGCCCAGCGCCTCGCCGCTGGTCAGCGAGATGCGCCAATTGTGGAGCGGACATGTCACCGCGCCGCCATGGACGATGCCCTGGCTCAGCCGGCCATGCTTGTGCGGGCAGCGGTCGCGCAGGGCAAAGACCTTGCCCTCGCCGGTGCGGAATACCGCGATGTCGTCGCCGCCATCGACCTGTACCGTGCGGCTGCCACGGACGGGGATTTCATCGACCCAGCCGATGTCGAGCCAGTCGGCGGTCAAGGGATTGGGGGTCATGCCATCGCTCCTGCGGGCTGGAAGCGCGCCATCGGCGCATGATGTTCGCGTTCGGCCCCGTCGGCGCGCGCCGCCCAGGGGTCGTCCTGCGAGAAGGTCTGCGAATAGGCGAAGCGCTGCGCGAGGTCGGCGCGGGCGTCGGCGTCGGGCAGCAGCCGCGACTGGATATAGGCCAGTCCGACCCGCTCGATCCACGGCGCGGTGCGCTCCAGATAGCGCGCCTCCTCGCGATAGAGCTGGATGAAGGCGGCGCACATCTCCATCGCCTCGGCCTCGGTCGCGACCTTGCACAGCAGGTCGGTCGCGCGGACCTTGATCCCGCCATTGCCGCCGACATGGAGTTCATAGCCGGAGTCCACGCAAATGATGCCGAAATCCTTGATCGTCGCCTCGGCGCAGTTGCGCGGGCAGCCGGACACCGCGATCTTGAACTTGTGCGGCATCCACGATCCCCAGGTCGCCCGCTCGATCCTGACGCCCAGCCCGGTCGAATCCTGCGTGCCGAACCGGCACCATTCGCTGCCGACACAGGTCTTCACCGTGCGCAGCGCCTTGCCATAGGCGTGGCCCGACACCATCCCGGCGGCGTTGAGATCGGCCCAGACGGCGGGCAGGTCCTCCTTGCGGATGCCGAAGATGTCGAGCCGCTGGCCGCCCGTCACCTTGACCATCGGCGCGTCATATTTCTCGACGACATCGGCGATCGCGCGCAATTCCTTCGGCGAGGTGATCCCGCCCCACATGCGCGGCACGACCGAATAGGTGCCGTCCTTCTGGATGTTGGCGTGGAGCCGTTCGTTGACGAAGCGGCTCTGCTGGTCGTCCTGATAGTCTCCCGGCAGCGCGCAGAGCAGGTAGTAATTGAGGGCGGGGCGGCACGATGCGCAGCCGTCGGGCGTCGACCAGTGGAGCTTCTGCATCACCTCCGGGATCGATCGCATGCCCTGCGCCACGATCTCGCGGCGGACATCGTCATGGCCGAAGCTGGTGCATTTGCACATGGTCCTCGGCCCCGCCTCCACCTCGTCGCCGAGCGTCAGCGCCAGGATCGTCTCGACCAGCCCGGTGCACGATCCGCAACTCGCCGACGCCTTGCAGGTGCCGCGCACCGCGTCCAGGCTGTGCGCGCCCTTGGCGATGCAGGACACCACCTGTCCCTTGGTCACGCCGTTGCAGCCGCAGATCTCGGCATCGTCCGAGAGCGCCGCAACGGCCGCCTTAGGGTCCGCGAGGGCGCCCCCCGAGGCGAAGGCCTGGCCGAAGATCAGCATGTCGCGGATGTCGGCGACGCTCGCCCCGCGCCGGAGCAGGTCGAAATACCAGTTGCCGTCCGCCGTGTCGCCATACAGCACCGCGCCGACGATGCAGTCGTCCCTCACGACGACGCGCTTGTAGACGCCGCGACTGGCGTCGCGCAGCACGATGTCCTCCGCGCCGTCGCCGCCGGAGAAGTCGCCGGCGGAAAAGACGTCCAGCCCGGCGACCTTGAGCTTGGTGGAGGTCGGCGCGGGGCGATAGCCGCTGGGCGCCTCGACGAGACCATCGGCCAGCGCGCGGCACATGTCCCACAGCGGCGCGACCAGGCCATAGACCTGGCCGTCATGCTCGACGCACTCGCCGACCGCCAGGATCGCGGGGTCGCTGGTGACCATATGGTCGTCGACCTTGATCCCACGCCCGACGTCCAGCCCGGCGTCGCGGGCCAGCGCGACCGACGGGCGGATGCCGACCGCCATCACCACCAGGTCGGCGGGGATGTCCGTCCCGTCCTTCAGTCGCACCATCTCGACGCGGCCATCACCGACGATCTCGGCGGTATCGGCGCCGGTCAGGATCGTTTGCCCCCGCGCCTCCAGCGCCGATTTGAGCAGCCAGCCCGCCGCCTCGTCGAGCTGGCGCTCCATCAGCGTCGGCATGATGTGCAGCACGGTGACGGTCATGCCGCGCAGGCTGAGCCCATGCGCCGCCTCCAGCCCGAGCAGGCCGCCGCCGATCACCACCGCGCTGCCGCCACGCTCCGCCGCGGCGAGCATATGCTCGACATCCTTCATGTCGCGAAAGCTGATCACGCCGGGCAGATCCTTGCCCGGCACCGGGATGATGAACGGATCGGAGCCGGTCGCGATCAGCAGCCGGTCATAGTCGAGGGTCAGGCCGTTGCGGCTCGTCACCGTCTTCGCCGCGCGGTCGATCGCGATCACCGGGTCGCCGCGCAACAGCGTGATGCCGTTGTCCGCATACCAGTCGGGTCCGTTGATGACGATGTCGTCGAACGACTTCTCGCCCGCGAGCACCGGCGACAGCATGATGCGGTTATAGTTCACCAGCGGCTCGGCGCCGAAGATCGTCACGCGGTAGCGCGTCGGATCGCGCGCCAGCAGTTCCTCGACCGCGCGGCACCCGGCCATGCCGTTGCCGATGACGATGAGATGGTCCCGGGTTTCGCCTTCGGGCCGGGATATCGGGTGGTGTTTCATCAGATTGTCCAGTCGAGTTGCAGCCACATCTTGCGTGTGGACGTGGCGAAGCGGTCGGCGCGATAGTCGGCGTAGCGGATGCTGGCGGTTGTGCGGCCGAGCGTCGCCTGGGTGAGCAGGTCGAGTTCATTGCCATAATGGCGGGTCAGCCGGTCGCTCTCGAACCGGTGCCAGATCGCCTGCACGCTGACCCCCTTGGCGCGGCCGAG
This sequence comes from Facivitalis istanbulensis, assembly GCF_040560405.1. Classification (NCBI taxonomy): domain Bacteria; kingdom Pseudomonadati; phylum Pseudomonadota; class Alphaproteobacteria; order Sphingomonadales; family Sphingomonadaceae; genus Facivitalis; species Facivitalis istanbulensis. The sequence goes on along the minus strand of NZ_JAVSCQ010000034.1, from coordinate 28,302 downwards.
CGTCTTCCAGCCCCAGCCGGCGCTGGCGTAGAGGTCGCGCAGGCCATCGGCGGGCTTGGGCGTGAATTTCTCCGCCCAGCCGTTGAACTTGAAGGCGGTGGCGAGCGGGGTCTGGAAGCTGGTGAGGGCGCGTCCGTCGCTGGCGCCGAACACTTCGTAGCCCGCCCCCAGTCGCGGTCCGGCAAGGTCGATCGCGGCATCGGCCAGCCAATAGCCGGCGGCATAGTCATTGGGGTTTCGGTGCCAGTCGGACTGGCGCGCCCAACTCGCCTGATAGCTGAGCCTGGCCTGACCAAGCGTGCGGGTTCCGGCGAAGCGAACGCCATAGGTCTGGCTCGACAGGCGGTAGTTCTGCACCGCCGCCGCGTCCTGATCGACCAGATAGGCGAAGCCGGTCAGCGTGCCGAGCGGCGTGGTATAGCCAAGATTGGCGAACACATTGTCGCCGTCGATCACCCCCGGGCGTACCCCTGTTCCGTCGATGCCCCAGATGGTGTGGACCGCGCGGGCATAGGTGACGTCGACCTTCAGCCCCCTGGTCGGGACCAGCTCGGCACGCACCGCGTCGAATGTCTGTCCATTGTTGCGGATGGCCGCCGCCCCGACGAAGCGTTCGTCGTCGAGCGCGATCCGCTGGCGCCCCGCCGTCAGCGTGACGCCGGGGGCCTTATACTGGATCTGTGCGCGGTAGAGACCGATCGACTGCGGGTCGGCGACGAGGGGCCGGGTGGCGTAGGGGTGCAGCCCGTCGAAATAGTCGCCGACCATGGCGAGGTTGCCCTGCGCCTCCGCCAGCGCCGACCAGCGCCCCTCGGCGATGGCCACCCCGGCCCGGACGCGGGTGGTGAGCGCGTCGGCATTGCGGGGCAGGCCGTCCTGGTCGACCTGCTCGTAGCGTAGCCGGGCCTCGGCGAGCGGCGTGACCGTCTGCGCCGCGGCCGGGGTCGCGACCAATGACAGGAGCGCGAGCGGGCGCATCAGATGCGCACGCCTTCGGCCGCGCCCCAGCTCCGCCGCCAGCCGCCCTTGACCAGCGTCAGCCCGCCGAGCGCGGCGAGCGCCAGCGCCGCGAAGATCAGGAACCCCGGCGCGAAGCTGCCGGTCCATTGTTTGGCCAGGCCGATGGAGGAGGCGAGGTAGAAGCCCCCCACGCCACCGGCCATGCCGACCAGTCCCGTCATGACGCCGATCTCCGCGGCAAAGCGCTGCGGCACCAGCTGGAACACCGATCCGTTGCCGATGCCCAGTGCCAGCATCGCGATGACGAACAGGGTGAGCGCGGCCTCGATCGATCCCGCGCTCGCGACACCGGCCAGCGCGATCGCCGCGAGCAGGAACACCGCCGTCAACGCCTTGACGCCGCCGACCCTGTCGGCCAGCGCGCCGCCCACCGGCCGCACCAGCGATCCGGCGAAGACGCAGGCGGCGGTGGCGTAGCCGGCATGGATCGTCGACAGGCCGAAACGGTCGGTGAAATAGATGGGCAGGCTGGCGGCAAGCCCGACAAAGCCGCCGAACGTGACCGCGTAGAAGCCCATCAACCACCATGCATCGGCCTGGCGCAGCGGGCTGAGATATTCGGCGAACCGCTTGGGCGCGGGCGCGTTCGGCGGGTCCTTCGCCATCACGAGATAGGCGACGAAGACGATCGTCAGCGGGATGCAGGCCAGGCCCAGCACCGCGTTCCACCCGAACGCGCGGGCCAGCCCCGGCGCGAACAGGGCGGCGAGGACCGTGCCCGAATTGCCCATCCCGGCCAGCCCCATCGCCTTGCCCTGATGTTCGGGCGGATACCAGCGGCTGGCGAGGGGGAGGGCGATCGCGAAGCTTGCGCCCGCAAAGCCCAGCACCACGCCCAGCGCCAGCGTGCCCGCGAAGCTGGTGATGCCCAGCGCCCATGCCGTGAACAGGCCGGCGATGACGACCACCTGGCTGATCGCCCCCGAGCGCTTCGGCCCGATGCGATCGACCATCAGCCCGTTGACGACGCGCAGCACCGCGCCCGCCAGTGTCGGGACCGCGACCATCAGCCCTTTTTGCGCCGGGGTCAGCGCCAGCGTCGTCGCGATGTCCGGCGCCAGCGGGCCGAGCAGCACCCACACCATGAACGCGAAATCGAAATAGAGCAGCGCGGCGACCAATGTCGGTATGTGGCCGCTCTGCCAGAAGCCGTTGGGCGTATCCTTGGTCTCGTCCCAGAATGTCGTCGCCATCCCTGCCTCCCTCAAGCCGGAAATGAAAAAAGCCGCCAGGACGACGACCCTTGCGGGTGTGTCCTGGCGGCTTCGTTGCCTCATCGGATGCCGGGCGTTCCGGCGGTCCGTCAGCGGCAACCTCCCCGGCGCTGGAAAGGCGTGCCACTGTTATCTCGTGCCCGGCATCCTTGCCCAGCGATGCTCAACCTGCCTGATTCGGTCGCGCGGCACAAGGGCCATTCGCAGGTGCGGCATGGGCCGCCGCGCGCGTCAGGGCAGCCCGGCCAGATAGCCCGGTATGTCGTCGGGATCGAAGGCCCGCCCGTCAAAGAAGCGGTCATTGCCCAGCAACAGCCGCCCCTGTGTCGACCCCGCCGCGATCGGCTCGGCGAGCGCGCCCTCCAGCTTCGAACTGGCGCCCGGCAGCACCGCGCCCGATCCGGCCAGCGCCGCGCGGTAGAGGTCGGGGCGGAACGTCGCCGCCGCCGTCGCGGCCGCGCCGCTGTCATAGGGCCGTCCGTCCCACCGCGTCATTTGCGCATAGAGCCACGCCGCCTGGCTGCGCCACGGGAAGTTCGCCGCTTCGCGATACTGGAACATGAAGTCAGGGTAATGCACCGGCTCCCCGCCCGGAACGACGCGGATATGGTCGGTGATCGCGCGCAGGATCGCATCGACCGGCGCATCGAGATAGCGCGACCGCGCGAGGATGGCGGCGCTTTCCTGCGCGGTTTCGGGTCGGACGAAATGGGCCGCTGCGGCGTGAAGCGCGCGGATCAGGCGCCGGGTCGCGTCGGCGCGTTCGTCGGCCACGTCGGCGCGCATCGCCAGCACCTTTTCGACCCCGCGCCGCCAGATCTGTGCAGTGGCGAGCGCGATCCGCCCCACGCCGCGATCGACCGCGATCGAATTCCACGGCTCGCCGACGCAGATGCCATCGACCTCGCCCGCCGCCAGCGCATCGGCTGCGAAGGGCGGGCTGGTCACGACGATATCGACATCCACATCGGGGCGGATGCCGACGCCGGCCAGCCAGTAGCGCAGCATGTAATTGTGGCTGGAATAGCGGTGGACGACGCCGAAGCGCAGTCGCCGTGTCGCCGCCACCCGGCGCAACGCCGCGCCGACTTCATATGGATCGCCCAGCCGATCGCCCAGGCCGCACGCCTCGCCCAGCGCGGTCGAGACGGTGATCGCATTGCCGTTCAGGCCCAGCACGAACGGCACCGCCATCGCGGTCGCCGGCCGGTTGTGCCCCAGCGCCGTCGCGATGGCCAGCGGCGCGACCATGTGCGCGGCATCGGTATGGCCATAGAGCAGCCGGTCGCGCACCGTCGCCCAGGTGACGTCGCGGACGAGGTCGAGCGACAATCCTTCACGCTCGGCAAACCCCAGTTCGCGCGCCAGGATCGGCAGCGCGGCGTCGACGAGCGGCACGAAGCCGATGCGGAACGGCTCGGTGCTCATGGCAGGTCTCCCATCAGCGTGTCGCTGGTCACGATCGCCTCCGCCACATCGGCGATCCGCCGGTTCGATTGCATCGCATGCCCACGCAACAGCGCATAGGCGGCCGGCTCGTCGATCCCGCGACGGCGCATCAGGATCGCCTTGGCCCGGTCGATCGTCTGGCGGTCGGCCAGCGCGGTCCTTGCCTCGGCGAGTTCGGCCTGAAGCCGCGAAAAGGCCTGGAAACGCCGGATCGCGACGTCGAGCACCGGCTTGATCCGCTGTTTGGCCAGACCATCGACGACATAGGCCGATACGCCGGCATCGACCGCCGCCAGCGCGCTTTCCGCATCCGACTGGTCGACGAACATCGCGATCGGCCGGTCGAGCGCGCGCGACATGGCGAAGAAATCCTCCAGCAGGTCACGGCTGGGGTTTTCCAGATTGATGAGCACGACCTCTGGCGTGCACGCCTCGATCTGGCGGGCGAGCGGTCCGGCGGGATCGATCACTACCTGATCGTCCAGCCCGGCCTCACGCAGCCCCTCGGCGATGATCGCCGCGCGGGTGGTGCTGGTGTCGATGATCGCGATTCTCACGGGGGACACCCCCTATCGCCAAAATCCAAAACCGGCCAGCCCGGTCATGGCGAACGACTGGGCCTGCGGCGCGCTGCCGCCGGACCGCGAGACGCAGTCGAACGCGATGCCGAGTGATCCTGTCAACACAGGCCTTGGACGGCCATTTCCAGGCCGAGCAACAGCAGGAAGATCAGAAAGAGCCGGCGAAAGAGCGGCGGGCTGATCCGTGTCCGGATCCACTGTCCGGCCGCCATGCCAAGCAGCGCGGGAATGACCGCCAGCGTCGAGCCGAGCAGATGCGCGGCCGGGGATGCGCCATGCCAGACCATTCCGATCGCCAGCGCGATCGTCGACACGGTGAACGAAAGACCCAGCGCCTGCACCAGATCGTCGCGCTCCAGGTCGAGCGACTGGATATATGGCACGGCAGGGATCACGAACACGCCCGTCGCCCCCGTGACCAGTCCCGTGACCAGCCCGACCACCGGCGACAGCCACGGCTCCCATCGGGGCGGAAGGTGGAGCGGCCTGGCCAGCAACGTATAGGCCGCATAGACGACCAGGGCGATGCCGAGGCCCATGGTCGTCCGTCCGGTGCCGCCTCCGGTCAGCATCATCGTGCCGACGACCGTCCCGATGATGATCGCCAGCATCATCGGCCAGAGGCGACGGACGAGCATTCCGAACTTCGGGCCTGCCACAAGCTGCCAGACATTGGTGACGAACGACGGCACCAATAGCAGCGTGGCGGCGGTCAGCGGCGACAGCAGCGAGCCCAGCACGGCCATCGCCACGGTGGGCAACCCCATGCCCGTCACCCCCTTGACGATGCCGGCGGCGAAGAAGGTCGCGACGATGAAGGGAAATGCGTGGTCGGTCATGCGCCCGCGGTAGCGACCGCGCGGCGACCCACAATGCGGAAGGGCCGAGGCCAGGCTTCGGCTGGAGCGAAGGCTGCGAATCCACTAGGAAGCCATCATGCGCTTCGACCTGACCGACCTTCGCCTGTTCCTCGCGGTGGTGGATGCCGGGAGCATCACCCATGGCGCCGCCGATATCGGCTTGTCGCTTCCGGCGGCCAGTGAACGGCTCCGCGACATGGAGGCGGCGGGGGACGTGATCCTGCTGAACCGCGGGCGGCGCGGCGTAGCGCCAACCGAGGCCGGGGAGATGCTGGCGCATCATGCGCGCACGATCCTGCACCAGATGGCGCAGATGCGGGGCGATATCGGCCACTATGCCAGGGGCCTGCGCGCCTCGGTACGGATCTTCGCGAACACCGCCGCCATGACGGAGTTCCTGCCCCGGCGCCTCGCGCCCTGGATGGCGGCCCATCCGCAGATCGACATCGAACTGAAGGAACGCCAGAGCGTCGCGATCGCCAAAAGCATCGACGCGGGCTTCGCCGAAATCGGCGTGCTGTCGAGCGCGGTCGAGATGGGTGACCTGACGTTGCGGCCCTTCGCGATCGATCGCCTCGTGGTCGTTGCGGCGCGGACGCATGCGCTGGCGGGCCATGCGCGGGTGCGGTTCGGCGACCTTCTCGGGCATCATTTCATCGGCCTGACGGGCGGGGCGTTGCAGGACCATATCGACGCGCACGCCGCCCGCGCCGGGGCAAGGCTGAAGATGCGGATCCGGCTCCGCAGCTTCGATGGCATCTGCCAGATGGCGGGCGCCGGGGCAGGGATCGGGATCGTCCCGGAATCCGCTGCGCGCCGTTGCCGGCGGTCGACGGGGATCGCGATCATCCGCCTGCGGGATGACTGGGCGACGCGTCACCTGTCATTGTGCGTGCGCGACGAACGCGAACTCACCCCGCCCGCCAAGGCCTTGTTCGATCATTTGTCACAGGCAGGCGAATAGCTCAGGGCGGCGAATCATGCGTTGGTATTGTCCACGGTCGCCAGCAATTTTGCGAGCAACTGGCTGAGTTGCTCCTGCTCGCGCGGATCAAGGCCGTTCACGATCTTGTGCTGATTGGCGACATGCAGGGCGATGATCGAGTCGATCATGTGCCGTCCGGCGGCGGTCAAAACCACCAAGGTCCCGCGCCTGTCGGAAGGATGCGCGCGGCGTTCCACCAGCCCGACCTTTTCCAGGCGGTCGATCCGGTTGGTCATGCTGCCCGATGAGATCATCGCCGCCCCGTAAAGGTCGGTCGGTGTCAGCGCATAGGGGGATCCGGCGCGCCGCAGCGTTGCCAGTACGTCGAACTCACCGGGTTGCAGGCCATGGTCCGCAAAAAGCGGGTTGAGGTGATCGCGCGCCGTCTTCAACGCGGCCTCCGCCAGCCGGCCCAGCAATATCATGGGCCCGGTATCGAGATCCGGCCGTTCTCGTGCCCACTGGCCTGCCGCCTGTTCCGCTCTGTCCATCCCGGCTCCGATTATCTTGACATAGAGATATATGCCTCTACATGAAGATATATCAGCGGCGAGCATGATGGCAATCCAGGCCGCCGCATCGGAGTATCATCGTGTTCAGACCATCCGGTCGGCTGTTGTTTGCGGCCCTGATCCTGCTCGTCGGCGGCAACCTGCGACCCTCGCTCGCGTCGATCGGCCCGCTGCTCGACCAGATTCAGCGTGACACGGGGCTGGACGACACCGGCGCCAGCTTGCTGACCAGCCTGCCGGTGCTGCTCATGGGCCTGTGCCTGCTGGGCAGCGGACATGTGCAGGCGGTTCTGGGGCAACGGGGCGGCGTTGCGGCCGGGCTCGCCGCTCTGGCCGTCGCAGGATTGGTCCGGTGGCAGTGGCCGACGGTGCCCGCCTTGCTGGCGAGCGCGGTGGTCGGCGGCATGGGCATCGCCGTGGCGCAGGCCGTGATGCCGATCATCATCCGAAACCGCGCGGGCGACCGGACGGCGACGCTGATGGCGCTTTACTCCACCGCGATCATGGCCGGTGCGGCATGCGCGAGCTTTGCTGCGCCGCGCATCGCGTCTGCTCAAGGGTGGACGGTGGCGACCGGGATCTGGGCGCTGCCCGCCCTTATCGGCCTGGCGATCTGGTGGCTGGCGACGGACAATCGGAATGAGGCGGCGCCCGAGCCGCCGGACGGGGCAGCCTTGCGCGGTGGCAGGCGCTGGCTGCTGCTGTCCTTCTTCGGCCTGGGGACCGGGGCCTATACGCTCGTCCTCGCCTGGTTGCCGCCCTATTATACCGGTCTAGGCTGGTCGGCCGAGGCGTCCGGCGCGTTGTTGTCCGCCCTGACACTCGCCGAAGTCGCCGCTGGCCTCGGTGTGTCCCTGATCGTCGGCGGGTCCGCGGACAGGCGGGCGGCTATCCTGCTCGCGATCGGCGCGCTGGTCGCCGGGCTCCTCTGCCTGGCTCTGGCACCCCTGCCTCTGGCCTGGTGCGCGGCGCTGCTCTGCGGCCTGGGCATTGGCGCCCTGTTCCCGCTCGGCCTGATCGTCGCCATGGACCATGGCAGGGATGCGGCGGAGGCCGGGCGGATCGCCGGGTTCGTGCAGGGCGGCGGCTATGGACTGGCGGCACTCCTCCCCCTGATCGCCGGCGTGCTGCGGCAGCATCTTTCGGACCTCACGCCCGCATGGTGGCTGATGGTCGCCCTGTGTCTCGTCCTTGCGCTGATGGCCGTCCGGCTGCGGCCCGGCGCGCGCCTCACCTAACCCCCTCGAAAGGAGACCATCATGGCGTTCTACACGGTTCAGGGTCGCACCAACTATTATGTCAGCGTCGGTGAAGGCCACCCCGTCCTCCTGTTGCATGGCATCAGCAATTCGGGCCGTGCCTGGGCGCCTCAGGTGCCCGCGCTGGTGGCGGCCGGTTACCGGGCGATCGTGCCCGACCAAGCGGGGCATGGCGCGTCGTCGGCCCTGTCGGCGCCCTTCGGCGTGACGGATCTTGCCGACGACATGGAGGCGCTGATCGACCAGCTTGGCATCGACCGGCTGGATATCGTCGGCCTGTCGCTGGGCGGCATGGTGGCGCTGGAACTGGCGCTGCGCCGTCCCCGGCATGTCGGCAGGCTGATCGTGGCGAACAGTTTCGACCGGACGACAATGCCGGAATTCAAGACCATGGCCGAGGGATGGGCCCGTATTTTCGAGCAGCCGCATGGCCCTGTCCTGCGCCTGGAGCAGAACTGGCCCAGCCTGGTTTCGCCCGGCTTTCAGGCGACGGAGGAGGGCCTGCGTACCTGGCTGGTCTGGCACGGCATCGCCGCGAGCGCCGATGGGCCGTCGCTGGCGCATGTCACGCGCGGCGTCACCGACTTCGACTGCACGGATCGTATCGGTGAACTGGCCATGCCGACGCTGTTCATCGCGGGCGAGCTTGATCGCATGTCGCCGCCTGATCTCAGCCGCACCATGGCCCGGCGTGCACCCCAAGGCACCTGTCAGGTGATTGAAGGGGCTGGGCACATCTCCAACGTGGACAGCGCCAGTGGCTTCACGCGGATCATGCTGACCCATCTGGATGCCGCTCACGCCCGACCGTGACGATGGTCGGGATAGCAGGCTTGGTTCAGCCTGCACTACCTGGCGACCATGACGCCACGTGCCCGTATTCCGATGGTCATCACCGCTTCGGGCGGTCGCTTCGGACCTTTTCCCTCCGCGACGTCCCCCAAAGCGACTGACCAGCCGCGCCTCCTTCGTCAGGCCAGTCGGGCGATCATCACCATGCGCACGAGTTCCGAGAGCGTGCGGACCTTCATCTTGGTCATGACGTTCGCGCGATAGACCTCGACCGTCCGCGCGCTGATCTCCAGGTCATAGGCCATCACCTTGTTGGCCTTGCCTTCGACCAGCCCCTCCATCACCTCGCGCTCGCGGCCGGACAGGGTGGTGAGCCGCTTGCGGATTTCGTCGCGTTCGAGCGCGATCTCCTCGCGGTCGCGCTGCTTGGCCAGCGCGGCGCGGACCGCGACCAGGATCGCCTCGTCCCCGAACGGCTTTTCGATGAAGTCCGCGACCCCGGCGTGCAGCGCCTGGATCGCCATCGGCACATCGGCATGGCCGGTGATCACGATCACCGGCAGCGCATGGCCCATCGCCTTGAGCTTGGTGAGCAGTTCGAGCCCGCTCATTTCCGGCATGCGGACATCGGTGATGATGCAGCCGCTGTCGATGGCGGAGGCGACCGCCAGGAACTGCGTCGCCGATTCATAGGTGCGGGTCGGAATGTTCGAACAATCGAGCAGGAAGGCGAGCGAATCGCGTACGCTTTCGTCGTCGTCGATCACATGAACGACGGGCTCACTCGGCATCGTGCAATTCCTCCCTGCTCAAATCGGGCACCGTGAAGTGGAATATTGCGCCACCCTCGCTCTCCGCGTCTACCCAGATGCGCCCGCCATGGGCCTCCACGATGGTCCGGCAGATAGACAGGCCCACCCCCATGCCGTTGCGCTTGCTGGTGACGAAGGGCTGGAACAGCTGGGCGGCGATGTCCGGCCGGATGCCCGGGCCGGTATCGGCGATGGTGACCCGCGCCATCGCGTCCTTGTCGGGCGTCACGCGCACCAGCAACTCGCGCCGCTCGGCCTCGCTCATCGCGTCGACGGCGTTGCGGATGAGGTTCAGGACCACCTGCTGGATCTGGACCTTGTCCACCAGCGTGAGGTCGATCGCGGGGTGGAGTTCGAAGCGGACGCGGATGCCATGTTCCTTGGCGCCGACCAGCGCCAGCGCGCAGGCTTCCTCCAGCAGCTTGGCCAGGCTTTCCAGCCGCCGTTCGGTTTCGCCGCGGGCGAGGAAGTCGCGCAGCCGGCGGATGATCTCGCCCGCGCGCAAGGCCTCGCGCCCCGCGCGCTCGACCGCCTCGGCGATCCGGTCGAGCGGGGGCGCGTCGCGTTCGAGCAGCGCCCGGCTGCCCATGAGGTAATTGCCGATAGCGCTCAGCGGCTGGTTCAGCTCATGGGCGAGCGCCGAGGCCATTTCGCCCAGCGCCGTCACGCGCGAGACATGGACGAGTTCGGTCTGCAATTCCTGAAGCCGGGTTTCGGTCTGCTGGCGTTCGGTCAGGTCGCGGACGAAGCCGGTGAAGAAGCGGCCGCCGGGCAGTTCGATCTCGCCGACGGCGAGTTCCATCGGGAAGGTGGTGCCGTCCTTGCGCTCGCCGACGACGACGCGGCCGACCCCGATGATCTTGCGCTCGCCGGTCCGGTAATAACGCTGGAGATACTGGTCGTGCTGCTCGCGATAGGGGGACGGCATCAGCAGGCTGACATTGCGCCCGGCCACCTCCTCGGCGGTCCAGCCGAACTGGCGTTCGGCGGTGTCGCTGAAATCGCGGATCAGGCCGTCCTCGTCGATTACGATCATCGCGTCGGGCACGGTGCGCAGGATCGATCGCAGATGCGCCTCGCGCTCGGCGAGGTCGCGGGTCTTGGCGGCTTCCCGGTCGCGCACGCGCCGCAGCCAGCCGCCGCCCAGCGCCAGGATGATCCCGACGCAGCAATAGACGCCCGTCGCCACCGCATCGCCGAACAAGAGCTGGCCGGTGAGGACGTCGGCCGTCATCCCGGCCGCCGCGCCGAGCGCCGTCGCCAGGAGCGCCGGCCAGAAGCCGCCCACCGCCGCCGCGACGATGCCGGGGACGAAGAAGATATAGGTCGCCCGGCGTTCGAGCAGCGGATCGAGGCCGACGCGGGCGCAGAAACCCACGGTCAGAACCGACACCGCGAACAGCAGCGCGACAGTGCCGTTCATCTCGCGCACGAACGAGGCGGGCGCCCCGTTTCCGAGCGCCGCCGGAAAGGCCTTGTCGGGCGCGCGCGCGGTGCCGCTTTCGCTCGGAGGATGGTCCACGTCTTGCTGCCCCGTCAGATGGTTTGCGGGCGGCTCTACCAGATTCGGCGGCATTGCGAGACTATCCGCCATCGCCTCATGGCTGGCCATCCGCGCGCGGGCGGCACAGCATCGGGCCGTCATGAAGGAGGAACAGCCCGAAGGCCCCGCACCAGGCGAGCGCGGCGAGCTGCATCACGGCCATGGTGGGCAGGGGGAGCAGTGGCGCCGCGACCCGCAGGATCCCGGCGAGCAGGACGAGCGCGTAGACCATCCTGGTGGTGGCATCGGCCAGCAGGGGGCGGCCGGTATGGCCGCGCGTGGCGCGGGTCATCACCGCCAGCGTCATGCTCGCCATCGCACCGGCGGTGAGCGCATGCAGCGCCGCCGAGGGCATGACCCGGTCGGTCAGGATCGCCGCGCCCATCAGCAGCAGGCCGATCGGAATCCACAGATAGGCGAGATGGAGGATCGCGACGAGCGGATCCGCCAGGGTGCGATATCCCTGCCAGCGGGACAGGCGCAGCAGCTGCCCGGCCCCGGCCAGCACCAGCCACCAGCCGGTGGCGGCGGCGAGCGGTGCCGCCGTCCATGCCAGCAACGCGGCGGCGCTGAGCAGCAGCACGATCCGGTCGAACCGGGTCGGCTGGCCCGGCAGCGTGCCCGGCCGGGGCTGGCGGGCCAGCCAGTTGCGGGTGAAGGACGGGATGATGCGGCCGCCGATCATCCCCAGCATCATGGTGACGAGCGCGATCGCGAGCCGGTTGCCGAGCCCGGCGGGCAGGGGCGCGCCAAGCGCCTCGGCATGGTCGAGCCCGTCGGCAAGGGCGAACATGATGACCAGCAGGATCACGGGCAGGTTGCGGTTGCGGGCGATCAGCACCTCGCGGCCGCAACAGGCCGCCAGCACCAGCAGAAAACCGGTATCGAGCAGAATGGCCAACGGTGCGCCGACCCAGGCGGAGAACAGCACCGCCGCCCGCGCCGCACCCCACAGCCCGACCAGCGCGGCGAGCGGCGCCCCGGCGATCGGCAGCCGCCCGGTCCAGTTGGGAATGGCGGTGAGCAGGAAACCCGCGATCACCGCCCCGATATAGCCGAACAGCATTTCGTGCCGGTGCCAGGCGACGGCGTCGAAGCGGCTGGGCAAGATGATCTGCCCGGCCAGCGCGCACAGGAAGAGCAGCAGCACGACGATTGCCCAGAGCGCGCCTGCCAGGAAGAAGGGGCGGAAGCCGCCGCGCAGGACGGGCGGGCTCGCCGCCAGCCGCCGCCGACGGGCGGAAGGGGCCTCGGGGTCGGTAGGGTGGGGGCGTGGTTGCATCGCAAGGGCTCCTTGTGGGTTCAGCCGCCGAGCTGGGCCAGCTGGCGCAGATCGCCGGTGTCGCCCTGGTGGAGCCTGTGCCCGGCGGCCTTGCCGGTGAGGGCGAGGCGGATGCGGGCGGCGAGTGCCGCCTCCTGCCCATCGGCGAGAAAGCGGCGCAGATCGATGTCGCCGCTGCCGAACAGGCATAGCCGCAGCCGCCCGCGCGCCGTGACGCGGAGCCGGTTGCAGCCGTCGCAGAAGCCGGACGCATAGGGCGCGATCAGCCCGATCCGGCCGCGATGATCGGGATGGGCATAGTCGGTCGCGGGGCCGCCGTCCGGCAGGCGCGGCAGGGGCGTCCAGCCCTGCGCATCGAGCCAGACGCGCAGCCGATCGCCGGGCACATGGTTGGCGGCGAAATAGGCGGCATTGTCGGCGGTGCGCATCAGTTCGATGAAGCGCGCGGTGATCGGCCGGTCGCGGACAAAGGCCGCGAAACGCTCGAACGACGGCTCGGCCCGGTCGGCGAGGAGCACGCTGTTGAGCTTGACGGCGGGCATGCCGGTGTCGAGCGCGGCGTCGATCCCCGCGAGCACGGCGGGCAGCCGGTCGCCGCCGGTGATCGCGGCGAAGCGGGCGCGGTCGAGATCGTCGACGCTGACGTTCAGATGGGTGAGCCCGGCCGCGCGCCAGGCCGCGACATGGCGGCGCAAGTTCCAGCCATTGGTGGTGAGCGCGACCTTGCCGATGCCCGGCGTCGCCGCCACCCCGGCGATCAGCGCTTCGATGTCGCGGCGCACCGTGGGCTCGCCCCCGGTCAGCCGGACCTTGCCGATGCCGAGCCGGGCGAAGGCGGCGACGAGCCGGCGCACCTCCTCGACCGTCAGGAACCGGGCCGGCCCCAGCTTGCGATAGCCGTCGGGCAGGCAATAGGTGCAGCGGAAGTTGCAAACCTCGGTCACCGACAGCCGCAGATAGCGGAACCGCCGTCCGAACGCGTCGGCCAGCCCCGGCCCGCCAGCCGCTGCCTCGGTCATGCGCCTGCGGCCGGGGCGCTGCCGAGCACCCGCACCTGGCGGATCTCGGTGACGTAGAGCAGGATCAGCGATACCCAGACGATCCCGTAGAGCAGCATGAAGCAGGTCGAGGGGATGCCGGTCAGGTCGAGCAGCGCGCCGAACAGGATCGGCAGCAGGAAGCCGCCCAGGCCCCCGGCCATGCCGACCACGCCGGAGACCGCGCCCATATTCTCGGGAAAGTCGTCGCCGATATATTTGAAGGTGGAGGCCATGCCGCAGGCGAAGCTGACGCCGAGGACGAACATCAGCCCGGCAAAGCCCCAGAGCGGCAGCGCGAGATGCAGCGCGAGCGGCCCGCGCACCGTCTGGATGATCAGGTCGGTGGGCGGGTAGGAGAGCAGGAACAGGCAGATCCACGCCGTCCACAGCACCCACCAGGTCACCGGCTGCGCGCCGAAACGGTCCGACAGCCAGCCGCCCATCGCGCGCAGCACGCCGCCGGGCAGCGAGAAGCAGGTCGCGAGCAGCGCCGCGCGGGCGATCGGCAGATGATATTGGTTCAGGAAATATTGCGGCATCCAGATCGACAGCGCGGTGAAGCCACCGAACACGATCGAATAATATTGGCAGTATTTCCAGACGCGGGGGTCGCGCAGGACGCCGAGCTGCTGGCCGATCGACGCGGTGCCCTTGCCCTTGCCGGGGTCGGGCAGCGCGACGAGGCGGAAGAGCAGCGCCACGGCGAGCAGGCACAGCGCATAGACGCGCGGTACGCTCTGCCAGCCGAAATGGGTGATCAGTTGCGGCGCGACGAACATGTTGAGCGCGGCGCCGCTCACGCCAGCGCCGAAAACCCCCATGGCGAAGCCACGGTTCTTCGTGAAGAAGCGCGCGACATAGGGGGTGCCGACCGAGAAGCTGGCGCCCACGACGCCCAGCACCAGCCCGATGGCGAGGAACTGCCAGAACTGGGTGGCGTAGGAGGAGATCCATAGCGGGATCGCGCTGCCGGCGAGCAGCCAGGTCATCACCGCGCGACCGCCGAAGCGATCGGTCCAGATGCCGAAGATCAGCCGCAGCAACGCGCCGGTGAGCACCGGCGTGGCGGTCAGCAGGCCGAATTCGGACGCGCTGAGCCCCAGTTCCTTGCGGATCGGGATGCCGGTCACGCCAAACATCATCCAGGATGCAAAGGTGACGGCGAAGGCAAGCGTCGACACCAGCAGCACGAGCAGCGCGCGGTGCCGGGACGGGGGGGCGGCCAGGTTCATGGCGCTTCTCCGGGAGCGGGGGGCGTGGGGGGCTTGGGCGGCTCGGCGGGGGCCAGCACCACCGGCCGCGGCAATTTCGGGCTGGGCCAGACGGCGCGGGTTTCCGTTCCGTGCGAGTCCCGCGGCAGGATCGGTGGGGGTGGTGGTCGGTCGGTCATGGATACCCCGGTGGCGGGACTGCGTGCCCCGGCGGGATAGGCCGCGCCGCCGGGGCGGGCCATTGGGGTGTGCGACCTAGGGGACGTACCGGAGGGAGAATACCCAGGCCGACAGCATCGGCACCGCCCCCTAGCCAAGGGCCGTCCGCACCATCGACTCGGTGCTGCGCCAGCTTGGGATTCCAGGATGAGTCACACCCTAGACCGCCTCTTCTTCTTCACCCGCCGTACCGAAACCTTCGCGGGCGGCTATGGCGTGACGAACAATGACGACCGCACCTGGGAACAGGCCTATCGGGATCGCTGGCAGCATGACAAGATCGTGCGCTCCACGCATGGCGTGAACTGCACGGGCTCCTGCTCGTGGAAGATCTATGTCAAGGGCGGGATCGTCACCTGGGAAACCCAGCAGACCGATTATCCGCGCACCCGCCCGGACCTGCCCAACCACGAGCCGCGTGGTTGCGCCCGCGGCGCCAGCTATTCCTGGTATCTCTATTCCGCCAACCGGGTGAAGCACCCGCTGATTCGTGGGCGGCTGCTCAAGGCGTGGCGCGCGGCGCGGGCGACGCGCACGCCGGTCGCTGCCTGGGCGGCGATCCAGAACGATCCGGCCGTGCGGGCGTCCTACACCCGGATGCGCGGCTCGGGCGGAATGGTGCGCGCGACCTGGGAGGAAGTGACCGAGATCATCGGCGCGGCCAATGCCCATACGATCAAGACCTGGGGGCCGGACCGGATCTTCGGCTTCTCGCCGATCCCGGCGATGTCGATGGTCTCCTATGCGGCGGGCGCCCGCTATCTGCAATTGATCGGCGGCGTGTGCGGCTCCTTCTACGACTGGTATTGTGACCTGCCGCCCGCCTCGCCGCAGACCTGGGGCGAGCAGACCGACGTGGCCGAGAGCGCCGACTGGTTCAATGCGGGCTTCCTGATCCTCTGGGGCTCGAACGTGCCGCAGACCCGCACCCCCGACGCGCATTTCTATACCGAGGCGCGCTATCGCGGGGCCAAGTCGGTGGTGATCTGCCCCGATTATTCCGAAGCCTCGAAATTCGCCGATCTCTGGCTGGCGGTGAAGCAGGGCACCGATGCGGCGCTGGGCATGGCGTTCGGCCATGTCATCCTCAAGGAGTTCCACGTCGATCGGCAGGTGCCGTATTTCCGCGACTATGTCCGTAAATACAGCGACATGCCGATGCTCGTCCGGCTGGTGCCGCAGGGCGACGGCCATGTGCCGGAGCGCCTGCTCCGCGCCTCGGATTTCGATGCCGCGCTGGGCGAGGCGAACAACCCCGAATGGAAGACGGTCGCGATCGACGAGGCGACCGGCGACGTCGTCGTGCCCAACGGCTCGATCGGCTTCCGCTGGGGCGAGGCGGGCAAGTGGAACCTGGAGGAAAAGGCGGGGGCGGGCGACACCATGCTCCGCCTGGGCCTGAAGGGCATCCATGACGAGGTCGCGCCGGTGCGCTTCCCCTATTTCGGCGGGGCGGCGACCAACGGCTTCGCGATGACCGATCATCCCGACGTGCTGACCCGCAACGTGCCGGTGAAGCGGATGATGCTGCCGGAAGGCGAAACGCTGGTCGCCTGCGTCTACGACCTGCTGCTCGCCAATTACGGTGTCGATCAGGGTTTCGGCGGGGCGCACATGCCCGTCGACCATGACGATGTGCAGCCCTATTCCCCGGCCTGGGCCGAGGCGATCAGCTCGGTGCCGCGCGACCAGATCATCGCCACCGCCCGCGGCTTTGCGAGCAACGCCGAGAAGACCAACGGCAAGTCCATGGTGATCATCGGGGCGGCGATGAACCACTGGTATCACATGGACATGAACTACCGCGCGGCCATCAACATGCTGGTGATGTGCGGCTGTATCGGCCAGTCGGGCGGCGGCTGGTCGCATTATGTGGGGCAGGAAAAGCTGCGGCCGCAGACCGGCTGGGCGCCGCTCGCCTTCGCGACCGACTGGATCCGCCCGCCGCGCCAGCAGAATTCGACGTCCTTCTTCTACGCGCATAGCGACCAATGGCGCTACGAGACGGTGGCGATGGGCGAGATCCTGTCGCCCACCGCGCCGGCGGGCGACTGGGGCGGGTCGATGATCGACTATAACGCCAAGGCGGAGCGGCTGGGCTGGCTGCCCTCGGCGCCGGCGCTGCAGCGCAATCCGCTCGATCTCGCCCGCGAGGCGAAGGCGCTGGGCGCAGATCCCAAGGCGCACACCGTCGCGGCGCTCCAGTCGGGCGCGGTGCGGATGTCGTGCATGGATCCCGACGATCCCGCCAACTGGCCGCGCAACATGTTTGTCTGGCGCTCCAACCTGCTCGGCTCCTCAGGCAAGGGGCATGAATATTTCCTCAAGCACCTGCTCGGCGCCGATCACGGCGTGCAGGGCAAGGATCTGGGGGAAAGCGGCGGGCAGAAGCCGCGCGATGTCGCCTGGCACGACCAGGCGCCGGAGGGGAAGCTCGACCTGCTGGTCACGCTCGACTTCCGCATGTCGACCACCGCCGTCTATTCGGACATCGTCCTGCCGACCGCGACCTGGTACGAGAAGAACGACCTCAACACCTCGGACATGCACCCCTTCATCCATCCGCTGGGCGCGGCGGTGGACCCCTCCTGGGAAGCCAAATCCGACTGGGAGATCTTCAAGGCGATCGCCAAGGCCTTTTCGGCGGTGTCGCCCGAGGTACTCGGCGTCGAGACCGATGTGGTGCTCACCCCGATCCAGCATGACAGCGCGGGCGAGCTGGCCCAGCCGTTCGACGTGCGCGACTGGTCCAGGGGCGAATGCGAGGCGGTGCCGGGCAAGACCATGCCCCAGATCACCATCGTCGAACGCGATTACCCGAACACCTATAAGCGCTTCACTGCGCTGGGGCCGCTGCTGGGCAAGGTCGGCAATGGCGGCAAGGGCATTGCGTGGGAGACCGGCGATGAAGTCGCCTTCCTCAAGCAGCTCAACGGCGAAGTGCTCGAACCCGGCGCCACCCGGGGGATGGCGCGGATCGAAAGCGATATCGACGCCTGCGAGACGATCCTCACCTTCGCGCCGGAAACCAATGGCGAGGTGGCGGTGAAGGCCTGGGCGGCGCTCGGCGCGCAGACCGGGCGCGACCACACCCATCTCGCGCTGCCCAAAGAAGACGAGAAGATCCGTTTTCGCGACCTTGTCGCGCAGCCGCGCAAGATCATCAGCTCGCCGACCTGGTCGGGCATCGAGAGCGAGCATGTCTGCTACACTGCCGGCTATACGAACGTGCACGAGCTGATCCCGTGGCGCACGCTGACCGGGCGGCAGCAGCTCTATCAGGATCATGAATGGATGCGGGCGTTCGGCGAGGCGCTGTGCGTCTATCGCCCGCCGATCGATCTCAAGACCACCTATGTCCAGGGTGGCAAGCCCAATGGCGAGACCGAGATCGTCCTGAACTTCATCACCCCGCACCAGAAATGGGGCATCCATTCCACCTATAGCGACAATCTGCTGATGCTCACGCTCAACCGCGGCGGGCCGGTGGTCTGGATCTCCGAGGTCGATGCGGCGAAGGCCGGGATCGTCGACAATGACTGGATCGAGGTGTTCAACGCCAATGGCGCGCTGACCGCGCGCGCGGTCGTCTCTCAGCGGATCCGCGAAGGCACCACCTTCATGTATCACGCGCAGGAAAAGACCGTGAACACGCCGGGGTCGGAGATCACCGGACGGCGCGGCGGCATCCATAACAGCTGCACCCGCACCGTGCTCAAGCCGACGCATATGATCGGCGGCTATGCCCAGCTGGCCTATGGTTTCAATTATTACGGCACGGTGGGCTCCAACCGCGACGAATTCGTCATCGTCCGCAAGATGCGCAAGGTCGACTGGCTCGATGAAGCCCGTGCCGAAAAGGAGTTCGCGAAATGAAGGTGCGTGCACAGATCGGCATGGTGCTGAATCTCGACAAGTGCATCGGGTGCCACACCTGTTCGGTGACTTGCAAGAATGTGTGGACCAATCGCGAAGGCGTGGAATATGCCTGGTTCAACAATGTCGAGACCAAGCCGGGCGTCGGCTTCCCGCGCGACTGGGAGAACCAGCAGCGCTGGAATGGCGGCTGGCGGCGCAGGTCCAACGGCAAGATCGAGCCGCGCATGGGTGCCAAGTGGCGGATCCTGTCGAAGATCTTCGCCAATCCGGACCTGCCCGAGCTCGACGATTATTACGAGCCGTTCGATTTCGACTATGGCATCCTCCAGACCGCGCCGGAGATGAAGGCGTTCCCGACCGCGCGGCCGCGCTCCAAGGTGACCGGCGAGCGGATCGAGAAGATCGAGCGTGGTCCCAATTGGGACGAGATCCTGGGCGGCGAGTTCGCCGGGCGATCCCAGGACCATAATTTCGACGCCGTGGAGAAGGAGATTTACGGCCAGTTCGAAAACACCTTCATGATGTATCTGCCCCGGCTGTGCGAGCATTGCCTCAACCCGACCTGCGTCGCGGCCTGCCCTTCGGGCGCGATCTACAAGCGCGAGGAAGACGGCATCGTCCTGATCGACCAGGACAAGTGCCGCGGCTGGCGGATGTGCGTCTCCGCCTGCCCGTACAAGAAGATCTATTACAACTGGCATTCGGGCAAATCGGAGAAGTGCACCTTCTGCTTCCCGCGCATCGAGGTGGGGCAGCCGACGGTCTGTTCGGAAACCTGTGTCGGCCGGATCCGCTATCTCGGCGTGCTGCTCTATGACGCCGACCGGATCGAGGCCGCGGCGTCGACCGCGAACCCGCAGGACCTGTATCGGGCGCAGTGCGACGTGTTCCTCGACCCCGCCGACCCTGCCGTGATCGCCCAGGCCCGCGCCGATGGCGTGCCCGAGCCCTGGCTGGACGCGGCGCGGCGCAGCCCGGTCTACAAGATGGCGATCGACTGGCAGGTCGCCTTCCCGCTGCACCCCGAATATCGCACGCTGCCGATGGTCTGGTACGTGCCGCCGCTGTCGCCGATCCAGTCGGCCGCCGCCGCTGGCGCGCTGGCGATGGACGGCGAGATGCCCGATGTCGCCTCCCTGCGGATTCCGGTGAAGTATCTCGCCAATCTGCTGACCGCGGGCGATGAGGCGCCGATGACGCGGGCGCTCGAACGGATGCTGGCGATGCGCAGCTATATGCGGGCCAAGAGCGTCGAGGGGCGGATCGACCATCCGGTGGCCGACCGGGTGGGCCTGACGGCGGCGCAGCTCGACGAGATGTATCGCTATATGGCGATCGCCAATTACGAGGACCGTTTCGTCATCCCCACCACGCACCGCGAGCAGGTCGAGGATGCCTATGGGCTGCGCGGCGCCTGCGGCTTCACCTTCGGCAATGGTTGTTCCGATGGCCACACCAAGGTCGGGCTGTTCGGGCCGAACAAGCGGCCGAGCGCCCAGGTTCACGCCCATGCCAAGTTGGAGAACTGATCGTGGCGACCACCTATCGCGCCCTGGCGCTGCTGCTGCGTTATCCCACGCAGGACGTGCGGGCGGCGGCGGGCGATGCCGCCGCGATCATCGAGGGCGAGGGCCTGGTGCCCGCGCCGATCCGCCGGGCGCTGGCGAAGCTGGCGGCCAGCCTGGCGGCGGACGATCTCTACGATCTCCAGGAACGCTATGTCTGGCTGTTCGATCGCACCCGCTCGCTCTCGCTCAACCTCTATGAGCATGTGCATGGCGAGAGCCGCGAGCGCGGGCCGGCGATGGTGGGGTTGAAGGACCTCTACAGGCACCACGGGCTCGACCTTGCCGCGACCGAATTGCCGGATCACCTGCCGGTATTCCTCGAATTCCTCTCCGTGCTGCCGACGGCGCAAGCGGCGTCGCTGCTCGGCGAGGCGTCGCATGTGATCGCCGCCCTGGGGGAGCGGCTGCACAAGCGGCAGAGCCCGTATCGCGCGGTATTCGGCGCGCTTTCGGCGCTGGCCGGCGATCCCGCCGATGCCGAGGCGCTGGCCGCGCTGCTGCGCGAGCCGGACGATGATCCCGACGATCTCGCCGCGCTCGACCGGCTCTGGGGCGAAACCGCGGTGCGGTTCGGCCCGGCCGAGGTCGGCTGCCCCAAGGCCGAAGCGCTCGTCGCCGCGATGAACCCGCCCGCCAACGCCGCCTGAGGAGCAGGACCATGGACCTCAATCAGATCTTGTTCGGTGTCTATCCCTATATCGCGATCAGCGTGCTGGTCCTCGGATCGGTCGTGCGGTTCGATCGCGAGCAATATAGCTGGCGCTCGGGATCGTCGCAGCTGCTGCGACGGCGGCAGCTGGTCGCCGGTTCGGTGCTGTTCCATGTCGGCGTGCTGACGATCTTCGGCGGGCATTTCGTGGGCCTGCTGACGCCGATCTGGGTGTTCGACGCGCTCGGCGTGCCGCACGGTGCCAAGCAGATCCTGGCGATGACGGCGGGGGGCGTCGCCGGCCTTTTCTGCCTGACCGGGGGGCTGTTGCTGCTCCACCGTCGGCTGTTCGATGCCCGCATCCGCAAGACCTCGAGCTTCAGCGACATCGCCATCCTGGTGCTGCTGATGCTCCAGCTGTGCCTGGGGCTGGCGACGATCCCGGTATCGGCCGGGCATCTCGACGGGCACGAAATGGTGAAGTTCATGAACTGGGCGCAGGGTGTCTTCACCTTCCGACCCGGCATCGCCGGGATCGTCGCGGACGTGCATCCGATCTTCAAGGCGCATCTGGTGCTGGGCATGACGATCCTGCTCGTCTTCCCGTTCACCCGGCTGGTTCATATGCTGTCGGCGCCGGTCTGGTATCTCAATCGTCGCGGCTGGCAGCTGGTGCGCTCGAAGCGGCGGCTGGCGGGGACGGCGCTTGCGGCGAAGGGTGCCCGCTGATGCGCGCGATCGTCGTCCACGGGGTCGAGATCCCCGAACGCCTGATCGCCAGCGAGGCGCAGCATCATCCCGGCCAGTCGATCGGCGCGGCCCGCCGTGCGGCGGGCGAGGCGCTCGCGACCAAGGCGCTGCTGCTCCACCGCGCGCGGGAACTGGGGCTGGACGCGGCGCCCGAGCTGGACGCGCAGGGTTGCGAGGAAACCGAGGAAGCGGCGCTGGTGCGTGCGGTGATCGAGGCCGAGGTTGAAATCGCCGTGCCGACGGAGGCGGAGTGCCGGCGCGTCTATGACGCACAGCCCGAGCGTTTCCGGGCACCGATGCTCTACGAGGCGGCGCATATCCTGATCGAGCCCGGTTCGACCGACGATGCCGGCTGGCGGGACGCCGAGGCTGCGGCGCAGGCGCTCGCCGCCAGCCTCGCCGCGGGCGAGATCGCGTTTGCCGAGGCGGCGCGGGACTATTCGTCCTGCCCGTCCGCGGCGGTCGGCGGGTCGCTGGGCCAGATGCGGTGCGGGGATCTGGTCGCCGAGGTGGAGGCGCCGCTGCTGGCCCTGTCGCCGGGCACCATGGCGCCCGCGCCGGTCCGGTCGCGCTTCGGCTGGCATATCCTGAAACTCGAGCGGCGCATCGATGCTGGCATCCTGCCGTTCGAGATCGCCGAGCCCCGCATCCGCCTTCATCTGGAAAGCCGGGCGTGGCTGGCCGCGGGCGCGCGCTATGTCGCCGGTCTCGCCGAGGCGGCCACCGCCAGGGGGATCGCGATTACCCTTGCGGGCGGGACGCCCAGGGAGGGCTCCGCCTGTCTCGGCGACCTGGTCGGCGACCTGATCGGTGACAGGGCGCTTGCCGAACGCCTCGTTCCCTGGCTGGAGGCGAGCGATCCGGAGACCGGCCTGCGTCTCCGGGCGGCGACCGGCGCGGCGGGGATCGATGCGGTTTCCTATGTTCGCAGGGTGGTCGCGGACTTTGTCGAACGCGCGACCGATGACCATTGGACCAGGCTTATTTCCGCCGCGCGGGATGCCGAGGACCCCGCCCGGGCGGCGCTGGCGCTGATCATGAAGGCGCAACTGGAGACGGCCGGATCCTGCGGCACACCGCAACCCGCGACGGCATCCAGCCAGCCGGGTCGGAGCGGTTGCACCGGGCGATAGGTGCGTGCCGGGACGTTGCGCACGCAAGAACTTGACCCCGGCCGCGTGCCCGGCCGCGCCATGGTCTGACTTTGGCTCCCGCCGGGCCCTTCTTCTCGGCACGGGGCGGTCGTGGCGCTTCCGTGACGCATCAGCGTCATGGGCTTTCCTTCCTTGCCAACGAAGACACCGCACCAACGAACGGTGGGGTCGAGCACCGCCTTCCCGGCCGCTACGGCGAGACGAGGCATTTGCAAGGCCATAAACGCAACGCAACCGTTGCGTTTATGGCCTGAAGTTCTACGACGATACGGCACGGCACGGCACGGCACGGCACGGCACGGCACGGCACGGCACGGCACGGCACGGCACGGCACAGCACAGTGGAGATATGGAAATGGCAAGCGAAGGCAACCTACTCGGCGATAGTGCGAGTTTCGACCAGCTGGGCATTGATCGCCGGACCGCCCGCTCCTGGGAAGACGGGTTGCGTCTGCCGCAGCCGTTCGTAGCCGGTTCATGGGAATGGTGGTATTGCGATGCGCATTTTTCGAACGGTTATTTCTGCGTCGCGTCCCACCACATCGAGATCGACTCAAACGGTATCAATCATCCGTTTATCAGCCTGAACATCGCCAAAGACGGAAAGAAGCTCTGCGATCTCCGGATCCCCGTCGACGCGGACAGTGCATCGTTTTCGCAAGATCATTGCGACACAAAACTGGGCAAGCATTTTTTCCGCAGCATCGACGGCGGGATGGATCGCTATCATGTTTACGTCGATCCGACGGAAGCGCGCGGGTTCGGGGTCGATCTCATCCTGGAGCGGACGGTGCCGTCATACCGGCCGGGTACAGGGCGCTGGGATGTGGATGGCTGCCATTTCTCATGGTTCTGCGCCGTTCCCGGTGCCAACGCCAAGGGGCAGTTGTTCGTCGACGGAGAGACTGTCGAGGTGCAGGGCAACGGCTATCACGATCATAATTGGGGCAATGTCCCCATGGACAGGATTTTGTCGGACTGGCTGTGGAGCCGGGCCGAAGTCGAGGGCACCACAGTTGTTTCTGCCTCGGTTCGATTCAGGCAGGATGTCGGCGGCCGCGAGACGCCGTTGCTCTATGTGGCGCGCGGTGATGATATCCTCGTCGACGCCTTCAACGACGACGTCGTTTGCCTCGAAGGGGTCAAGATTCCGCAGCCTGACACCGGCAAGCATGTAAGCAGCGATTGCATCTATCTGGTTGAACGAGGCGATCTGAGCGCTTCGGTACGTTTCGACGGCCAGCACACCGTGATCGCATCCTTCCAGTGGGCAAACTCCTCAAGCAACTGGGAAACCTGGTATACGCGCTTCCCGGCCAAGGTGACCGTCGATATCCGCCAGTCCGATGGCCCCGCCGTGCGGACAACCGGTAGCGGCACGCTCGAAAACATGGACTTTTTTGGTCGGCCAACAACCATCAAACAGCACGAACGCGGGTAGACGCCCCCATCGACCATAGCCTTTCCACCGGTCCGGCCTACGACCGGCGCCGTCGACAAACGGGCGCCAGTGACAAGCGACTTCATGACCGGGCGGTGGAAAGGGGTGGAGAACGCCCCGGCCAGCCGATGGACGGCCTGCTGGAGGCCGAGGGCTGTCCACAAGGCTTTGTAATGATTTTCCGATGTTCTTACCGCCTCCTGCAAGACCAATCTTGCCACGTCCGTTTCGGAGCGACACAGAGATGGTCGATGGCCACATAGACAATGGACGAACAATCGTCGGGCCTGGAGTGATGACGGTTGACGCAGGATAAGGAAATCACCAAGCGCCTTGGCGGCAGGCCCACGAACCAACAGGCGGCAGAGCTCACGACGCGGATCGTGGCATTGGCGACGCGGCTCTTTCTCGACAAGGGCTATGCGGCGACCGGCATGGAAGAGATCGCCGGCATTGCCGGTGTCGCCAAGCGCAGCCTCTACAGTCGCTTCCCGACCAAGGAAGACCTGTTTCGAACCGTCGTCCAATCCTACTCGAAAGCAACGCTCGGTCTTCTCGACGGCCGGAAGGGTAGTGGTCCGCTGGATGAGCGGCTCGTTGCCGGATGCCTTCAGGTCCTGGACATCGCACTGGCACCGGACGTCATCGCGATGGATCGGCTCAGCTCATCGGAATCGGTCCGTTTTCCAGAGGTCGCGCAAACCATCGCGGCGGCGAAACACGAAGGATTGGCGTTTTTCACGACGATCCTTCGAGACCATCCCGATGCAGCCGGGAAGACAGAGGACGTGTTTCATCAGGGGGCACGCCGATTGTGGGACGTGGCGATCGCTCCTGAGATAAGAGCCTCTGTCTTGGCGCCGCGTCCCGAAGGCGTGACCGCCATCGTGCGAAGCGAGGTGAAAAAGAGCGTTCGATTCTTCCTTGAGGGTTATCGTTCCGCCGTTTGAATAACAGGCCCCCCTGAACGCAAACTGCATCCATTTTCCGGCTTGCGAGGCTGATCTCGCAGCAGGCGGGGCATGCCGGCTTGCCGGGCAGACATGGCCTTTCGGTGCCGATGGGCAGAGTCGAGCCGATGTTCAGCACCGTCGCACGATCGTCTGGGCGTTGGTATATTCTATCAACCCCTCGGTGCCCCCTTCGAGGTCATCACGCGCGACGGCGAGCGGCTGGACGTCGAGGGTGCAGCCGATGCCAGCGTCATGGAAGCGATCCGCGATGCGGGCGTCGATGATCTGCGGGCGATGTGCGGCGGATGCTGTTCCTGCGCGACATGTCACGTCTATGTCGAGGCGGGCCGGGAGAATTTGCCGCCGCCCGGCCCGGACGAGGACGATCTGCTCGACAGCAGCGCCTGGCGCACCGACCAATCG
Organism: Facivitalis istanbulensis; assembly: GCF_040560405.1. Taxonomy (NCBI): domain Bacteria; kingdom Pseudomonadati; phylum Pseudomonadota; class Alphaproteobacteria; order Sphingomonadales; family Sphingomonadaceae; genus Facivitalis; species Facivitalis istanbulensis. The sequence goes on along the minus strand of NZ_JAVSCQ010000034.1, from coordinate 2,706 downwards.
CGCCTGTCCTGCCAGTTGGCGATGCGCGACATCGGGCCGGGATGCCGGATACGCATCGCGCCCGAGGATTGAGGGACAGGGTCGATTGAGCGTCGTCCCGGGCTTGCCGTCCGCAATCCGCCCTGATCGCGGTGGGCGTCAGCCGGACTGGCCCGCTTTGTCCCGGACGATGCGGAGCCAGGGATTGAGGTCGGCCTCTCCGACCTTCTTGAGGCTCCCGGCATCGCGGTGCACGAAGGGTTGATCGCGGCCCTTGACCATCAGCGTGGTTTCGCTCGCATAGGTCCAGGATCCGTCCGCCGCGAAGTCGATCGTCAGCTGGTAATCGTCGGTACGGAATGCCTGTTCGAGGAAGTCGGTCGAGCAGATCCCATAGTCGGTCTGGCCGCGGACCGCCTTCACCGTCAGCGTCATGTCATGCTGGGCCGCCTGTCCATGGGCCAGCGCCACCTGGCCGCGCGGAATCGCCAGCGTCTGTAGGATGAGGCCGGTCGCGGGTTCCCACAACCAATAGCCGATCTGGTCGTGAAAGGTGATGTCCTCTTCGCGCGTGCCGATATGGGTATGGTAGCGCAGGCCGTAGAAAAGTTGCGGTCCGTTCGTCTGCGGGTCGATCGGCTGCATCTCGACCCGCTCATAATATCGCCGCTGCTCCGGGCCATCCGCCTTAGGGTTGAGGTCCAGCCCCTTGTCGCCCTCCCAGATGCCCGCCAGCCGGCGCAGCGGGCCGAGGTTGGCGAGCGTGTCCGGGTCCACATTCCGGGGTTCGGTAAAGATGTCCTTGGGGACGGGCATGCCAACCATCTGTGCCATTCTCCTCGCGTCGATGGACCATGAGCATGATGCGGGAAAAGCGCAACCGGCCGTCAGATCAGGGGGCCGAGGGCGGCGAGGGCATTGCGCCAGATGCGGGCATGCAGCGGAAGCGCCCTGATATCGTCCAGCGTCACGGCGCATGACGACCGGACATAGTCCTGCTGGCGTTCGCGCATGGCGGCGGTGAAGTCCGCATCCCGCACCAGGATGTCGTTCTCGAAATTGAGGTCGAAGCTTCGGAAGTCGAGATTGGTCGACCCGAAAAAGGTCGACGCGCCGTCCACGGTCAGGATCTTCGCATGGAGCAGCCCGCCCTCGAACTCCCGGATCCGGACACCCGCATCGAGCAGCCTCGGATAATAAGACCGGCTCGCCGCGCCGACGAACCAGGAGTCGTTGCGACGGGGCACCGTCATCAGGATGTCGACGCCCGCCATCGCAGCGCCGATCATGGCGTCCGCCACCACATCGCCCGGCACGAAATAGGGGGTCGTGATCATGATTTCCCGCCTTGCTTCGCCGATCAGGCGGGCGAGCAGCTGGGCCGTGGTGCCCTTTGTCGTGGTCGGGCCGGTGCCGACGACCTGCGCGGTGACGCCATCGTCGAAAAAGGCGGGGGGATATGCCCAGGGGGAGAGGTCGATCGGCCCGCGCTCGAACCAGGATTGCGCGAACAACAGGTCCATCTGCCGTGCGACCGGTCCCTCGAACCGGGCCATGACATCGATCCAGGGCGCATATCGTGGCTTGGGCGAGAAGGCTGGATCGGCGCAATTCTGGCTGCCGCAATGACACACCACGCCGTCGATGATCGTGATCTTGCGGTGGTTGCGAAGATCGGGCCGGCGGACGAGCATGGTCGCCAGGAGATTGTCGATGGGCAGCGCCGCCATGGTCTCGATGCCCGCGTCGCGCATCGCCCGCCAGACGCCGGACTTGAGAAACGCGGCCGACCCGATCGCATCCACCCCGGCGCGGACATGAACGCCGCGCCGTGCCGCGCGGATCAGCGCGTCGGCGACCGACCGGCCCGTGTCGTCGTCCAGCCAGATATAATAGAAGACATGGATGAAGGACCGGGCGGCATCGATATCCGCGACAAGCCGCGCGCGCTGCGCATCGGGGCTGTCGAGCAATTCGGCGCGGTTGCCAAGAGTGACGCCGAATCCGTTGATCGCGCTGGCGAAGCCGCTGGCCGGTCCCTGCGCGCCAAGGTCATGCGGTGCTCCGCTGTGCAGCACCATCTGCCGGGTGGCGCGTTCGGCCTGCCGATGCGCCGCGCCTTGTGCGCCGTCGAACCGGATGCGCCCGAACAGGAAATAGCATAGCGCGCCAAAGATCGGCAGCACGACAAGCGCGAGCGCCCAGGCGATCCGCGCCGTCGCGTTGATGTCCGGCCGCGCCAGGATGTGCAGCAGCGTCAACGCGACGATCGCCACCTGTAGCAGCCCGATCAGAACCGCCAGCGTCATCGCGAGACGCGCGCCGGCCGGTGTTCTCGCACGATCAACACGCGCCGCGCATGGTGATTGGCGCTTTCCTGCGACGCGCGCCATTCCCTGCGTCGATTACCTGCCGGGACGCAGGATAGCCTTGGCCTGAGCGTGGAACGCCACCGGACTGGTTCATGGAGCGCGGCACATTCGATCCCTTGGTGACAGCCTTTCCTGCATCAGCACTTCGCCATTGGCAACTACACCCCACGCTCCGCCGCGCGCGGCTTTCCCAGGACGGGACCATGAGGGAACGGGGGGAGGGAATGGGGCGATCCCGGCATGCTTCGGTTCCAGCCCAAGCGTCGCCATCGCAACACGCGACCGACCACCACGATCGATTGCCCGTGGCCATGCGAACCAGCCGTGGCACTTTACCCGCCGGTAAAGTGCCACG
>NZ_JAVSCQ010000033.1:0-45388 GCF_040560405.1 Facivitalis istanbulensis | reverse complement strand
GCGCCAAGCCCGCACCCTCCAGGTGATCCATGAAACGCGCCCCTCGCAGCCGTCAACGCCATGATTTATATGCGAAATATCACGATTACGACAGCGAAATCAGCGACTTACTTGGAGAATGTGGGCTATAATCCGAGATCCCGGCCGATGCCGAGGTCGATGCCGTGATTGACGGCGAGTTGCTGGCCGAGGCTGCGGCCTGATTCGATCCCGATGCCGAGGTCTTTCTTGCGGCCCGCGAGGATGGATTCCATTTGCGGATCGCGTTCAAGGCTTTTCGCCATGTTGCCCATCTCGGCCCGCGTGGATCGGTAGCCGGACATATCGCCCGCCTGATACTGGCGCTGGCTGGCGTGGTCGAGCTTCTGCCAACGTTCCACGAAGCGGTCGGTGCTACGCTGCGGATTGGTGCGGATTTCGGTTTCCAGTTGCAGGGCGCGGATCGCGCGGGCGGTGCGCCCCGTAGCAGCCTCCGTCGCAAGCTCGGGATTTTTCTTGTAGGCGGCTTCGGCATCGTGCGAGCCGTAGGGCCGCACGTCCTCGAAGACCTTGCGGGCGTCGTGCAACTCCTGCACCTGTTCCGGGCTGGCCCTGCCACCCTGCTCCTGCGCCGCGAAGATCGTATCCACAGCGCGGGCGTGACGAACCAGCGCGCGCGTGCGGGCGCGACGCAACGCTTCCTCCGGGTCTTCCCCGGCCCGCCTCTCCGCAGCCGCTTTTCCGGCCATTTCCGGCTGCTTCGCAACATCAGCGCCAGGCACTCCATCGCTGAGCTGTCGCAATCCGTCGATGATGTCCTCGATCCTGTCGTGGACGTTCTCCGGCACCAGCCTGCGCATGATCTGGGCAACGCGAGCGCGGAAGGTGATGCCGCGCCGCTCGGCATAGTCCTGTGCCGGGTCGTAGTCGGTCGCCATGTCCTTGGCTCGGTCCCGCGACAGGGTGTTGATGAGCTTGTCCTGTGTGGCAAAGTCGTCGCAACCGTAATGCAGGTCCATGCCGTCGCGGTGACGCGACAGGGCGACATAGCTGCCGTGGGCGTCCATAACCGGCGTTGCCAGCACATGCGTCCGCTCCACGGTCATGCCCTGCGCCTTATGGATGGTCGCGGCATAGCCGTGGTCGATCCGGTTGTAGTCTTTCAGGTCGAAGGCAATGGAGCGACCATCGTCGGTCTGCACGGTCATGCTCTGCGCACTGACCTGTTCGATGGTTCCGAGCGTTCCGTTCTTGACGCCAAGCCCGCGCTCGTTTTGCAGGAACATGACGCGATCCCCGGCGGCGAAGTTTCTTTCTCCGCGTTCGACCGTGACGCGCACGTCCTCGTCCAGATCGCCCGCCTCCCGCTTCCGGTCGCGGGCGGCCTCGTTGAGTTCCCGGACCTCGGCATTGGTGTGGGTGAGGATGATGCGGCTGGCATCCGGTGACGCCTGCCGGTCGCGGTCCCAGCGGTCGATCAGATCGCCACGCGCCTGCTCGCGGGTCTGCGCCGCATGCACCATGTCGTGCGCGTCATAGGCATGGATCGCCGCGCCGGTCCTGCCGCTTGCCAGATCGCGCGTGGCGTCGCGCTGCCAGTCCTCACTCTGGCGGCGCACCTCGCCGATTTCCGCACCGCCGTGGCGGTCATGGATCGAGCGGAAGGCTGCGCCCGCCTCGATGGACTGTAGCTGCTGCGGATCGCCGACCAGCACCACCTTCGCGCCCACTTCCGCCGCATGGGACAGCACGCGCTCCATCTGCCGCGTGCCGACCATGCCCGCCTCGTCGATGACAAGCACATCGCGGTTGGTGAGCATGTCACGCCCGTTCTGCCAGCCGTGTTCCATACTGGCGATGGTGCGGGACGAAATGCCTGATCCGCTTTCTAGATTCTCCGCCGCGATGCCGGACAGGGCAACGCCACGAACCTCGTAGCCTGCCGCTTCCCATGCCTCGCGCGCCACGCCGAGCATGGCGCTCTTTCCTGTCCCGGCGTAACCGACGACAATGCCGAGATTGCGCCCGTCCGTGACATGCGCCAGCGCGTTAGCCTGCTCACCGGAAAGCACAAGGCCGCGCTGTTCGGCGCGGGCAAGTTCGGCCTCTCTGTCCCTGTCGCTGACCTCGTGCAATTCCTTCTCGGCCATCAATTCAGCAGCACGATGCAGGCGCTGTTCGGCCTCGATCATGTCGCGGGTGGTGAACCGATCCTCGCCGCGTCTGTCCTGCCCAAGTTCGACCAGATCGGGCGAACCGCGCATCGCGCCCATGACCTCGTTGAACTGCTCGATCCCATCGCTGTGCCGATGCGCGAACATCGCCATGTCGCGCCGCGTGAAGGTCGATTGCTGATGCGTGATCGCGCCCAATGCAACAGAAGGATCGGCGATGATCCGCGCGCCGTTGTTGCGGGCAATCTCCCGGTGCAGTTCGGCGCGGTCTGCGGCTTCAACGCCTTCGCCCTCGATGCGCTGCGCCGGAGCGCCGATCTGGCTCTGAGGCTCAAGGTCGATGCCCTGCGCTTCAAGGCTGCGATGGTCGATCCTTGCGTCTATATCGAGTTCGGCTAGGCGCTCGTTGACATGCTCGGCCCATCGTTTCCGCCAGCGCTCCACCATCTCGGTGCGGTTCCAGTCGCGGACCTTCGGGCCAAACCCGTTCTCGTGCACGGATCGCATGGTGAGCATGACATGGGCATGGGGTTTCGGCATGCCATCCTCGCCGATGTCCCAATGCACATTCAAATCGGCGATCATGCCCTGATCGACAAATTCGGCCTGCGCGAAGTCACGGGCAAGCTCGATGCCTTGCGCCTCACTCATCTCGCGCGGAATGGCGAATTCGACCTCGCGGGCAAGCTGCGCGTCCTTGCGCACCTCGAACGCTTCCACATCGTTCCAGAGCCGTTCGCGGTCGCCCCATGCCTCCGGTGCGCTCTCGGGCAACAGCACCTCGGAATAGACAACACCGCATTTGGCGGAAAAGTCCTGCACGCGGTCGATGCGTTCATCGCGCAGGCGCGAGGCCGAGCGGTAGGCGGCGGACGCCACCGCGCTCGATCCCGCCTTGCGGCCAATGACCTTGACGTGAAGATGATAGATCGCCATCGCGATCAAGCATTGCCACGGCCAATGCGCACGTCGGAACGACGTATAAGCGCGCCCTCCCTCGAAAAAATCTCGGGATGGACCGGAGCATGCCAGACCGTCCCGGCAACAATACTGCGTTCCACCGCCTGCGCAACTATCCTCTCTGCATCAACAGATCATGGAGGATGTGATGCGCAAGCCACGGGACTATGACGCGGAACTCAAGGCGCTTGAGGACAGGGCGCGCGAACTCAAGATACGGAAGGTGCAGCAGCTTGGCGAACTGGTCATCGCCACCGGGGCCCATGGCCTCACCGCCGACGAATTGGCCGGTGCGCTCGTCGCGCTGGTCGAAACCAAGGATGCCGGAAAGCGGGAGGCATGGGCGAAGCGTGGGGCGGCGTTCTTTCGAGGCAGGTCGCGGCGATCTGCACCAGCGCCTGACCGCGACATTGGCGGCGCTGCAACGCAATCGGGCGGCGCGCAACCGGCATCAGGCGGCGCGGGCGCGGCATGACATGCGGACATGGCAGGTCGAGCGCCGCAAGCGCACACGGCATCTGATCGAACTCGGTGGCCTTGTCGTCAAGGCTGGCATCGTGGACCTGACCGGCGACGGCCGCGCCATCATCTTCGGCGCGATGCTCTGGATGGCCGATAAACTCAAAAGCGAGGATGGCGAACGGGCGCGGGAACTGTGGGCCGGAAAGGGCAAAGAGGCGTTCGAGGCGGAACGCATGACAGATGCGCCGACCACATCGCAGGCAAGGCAAGATCGGGCGTGATCGATGGCGGGCAGCGCGGAGGCCCACATATCGCAGCGCCGCCCGCCATCGCGCGGCAACGCCGCGCAGGCAATCCATCCTAGCAAGGAGGCACAACAGAAGAAGTTTGCGCTCATACCTTTCTTGTCCAAACCTTTCACCATTCTTGACATATATGTCAAAGATTGGTCAGATCGTCTTTTGACAAAACAGTCAAGGGGCGGGCGACGCATGATCGATCTCTACTATTGGACTACGCCAAATGGGCACAAGATTACGATTGCATTAGAGGAAATGGCGCTTCCGTATCGAATCCACCCAGTTAACATCTCCTCGGGAGAGCAGTTTGCCGCGAACTTCCTTCGCATCAGCCCCAACAACCGAATCCCGGCGATCATAGACAACATGCCGGACGATGGCGGTGCTCCGCTGGCGGTCTTCGAATCGGGTGCCATTCTCGAATATCTGGCAGATAAGACCGGCAAGCTCTTGCCAACTGAACGGCGCGCAAGGTTTGAAGTGCTCCAGTGGCTGTATTGGCAAATGGCGGGCCTCGGTCCGATGGCCGGACAGAACCATCACTTCACTCACTATGCGCCCGAACGCATCCCGTATGCGACTGACCGCTACGTGAACGAAACTAACCGCCTCTATGGCGTACTCGACCGCCGCCTACGAGAACGAAACTTCATTGCGAGCGATTACTCTATTGCCGACATCGCCTGCTATCCATGGGTGCGCCTGCACGCACGACAGGGCCAAGACCTTTTGCAGTTCCCCGCTATCTCCCGATGGCTGGACGCCCTCGCTGACCGCCCTGCCATCCGCCGAGCATATGAGATCGCCGAGACCGTGAACTCGGCTCCGACCGTTACCGATGGGGCAAAGCAGCACCTTTTCAGTCAGACGGCATCGACTGTGAGCGGAAAGCTTTGATGATGGGCATTGTACTCTACGAACTCGCGGGGGCGGACCCAAACCTTCGGTTCAGCCCACATTGCTGGAAGACACGCATGGCCCTTGCGCACAAAGGGCTGCATGCCGACCGTCGGCCGTGGAGGTTCATGGACAAGAGCGCAATTGCCTTTTCAGGACAAGGCAATGTGCCGGTTCTTGTCGACAATGGTGAGGCAATATACGATTCTTGGCAAATCGCTGTGCATCTGGAGCAACGTTACCCTCTCGCGCCTGCCTTGTTTCCCGGTGAGCGTATGGTCGATCTATCGCACTTCATAAACGCATGGGCGGACAAAGCGCTTTTGCCAGTGATCGGACGGATCATCCTGCTGGACATCTACAACCGTCTTGCTCCGCAAGACAGAAGTTACTTTCGCAGGACGCGGGAAGAAAGATTCGGGAGGTCGCTCGAAGAAGTGGCCGCGGAACGCCCAACGAATCTGGAAACTTTAAGACACGCAATCGCACCGTTGCGCGACATTCTCAGAGCACAGGATTTCGTCTCGGGTCAGACGGCCGCATACGCCGATTATTGTATTTTCGGGATGTTCATGTGGTCGCGATGCACGAGCCCTGTCGAATTGCTCGCATCGAATGATCCAGTCTTCCTCTGGCGGGAACGGTTGCTCGACGCCTTCGATGGCCTCGCGCGCGCGGCACCGTCAGCGGAACATGAGGGCGAAAGCTCATGACCTACAGTCCCAACCCGGATGATTTTCCTCTGCGTGCAACGGACAAGATACGCTACGCAGACACCGACAGGCAGGGGCACGTCAACAATGCCATCTTCGCAACGTTGCTGGAAACAGGCCGCGTGGAACTGCTCTATGATCCTGCATGGCCGCTGGCAGACGCGGGCAGCGCATTCGTCATCGCGCGGCTGGCCCTCGACTTCCGATCCGAGATCGTCTGGCCGGGCGAGGTTGTGATCGGCACACGCATCGCCGCTCTTGGCCGCAGCTCGATCAGGCTTGAACAAGCTATATTCCAGAATGGCGCTTGTGCCGCGACCGCCGAAACGGTCATCGTCCTGATGGACGAAACCACGCGCAAGTCCCGCCCCTTGCCCGCCGCCGCAAGAGAACGACTGACAGCCCTTTTCCCCGAGGCTGGCGACGTCTGAGAGACATTTCAACTGTGTCGGTCTACAAGCGACCGTGTCAGTGAACTCGCCGTCCGAGACAGGAAGTCGCTGTCCCCGACGATGCGCTCCATCACCGCGAGTCCGCGCGTGAATGTAACGATGACTGCGGCAGCCTCGGGTGGCGAGAGTGTCAGTTGCTGGGCGATACTGGGTCGAGAACAGGCAGCTTCCAACATCGTGGACAGACGTTCCACGAGCACTCTCAACCTGTCATGGACCAGAGCACTGGCGGTGCTGCCGTCCACTGCCGTCTTTGTGGTCAGGCATCCGCGCGGAGGAGAGCCAGCGGTCATGTTCGCAATCGCGGTCTCAAAGACGCTGCGCAGCAGCGCGCCAGCATCGTCCTGCGTCAAGCTCACTTCGACTGCCTTCAGGAAACGGTCCTCGTAAAGATCGAAGGCACGAAGAAAGATCGTCTCCTTGTCGCCATAGGCGTTGTAGAGCGATCCCCGCTGAACACCCGTCGCACGCGCGAGGTCCGGCATCGTCGTCGCAGCCAACCCTTGGGACCAGAAGGTCTCAAGTGCAGCCGCCAGTGCTGCGCTCTCATCGAATTGTCTGACGCCGACCATGATGCTTCCCTTTTCTGAAGCGGATGATAGCGCAGCAAGGGCAATATTTACAGACATGTTCAAGATGAGAGCATGCAGGTTTTTCATCGCGCCGTGTTCATTCTTGACTCCATCGTCAAAAATGACACTAATGACAAAAATATATCGACGCGCATCCGGGGCTCCGTTCTCGGCAGGAGGTCCCATGGAGCCGCCAGCCCAAACCCGCCGCCGCCTGACAGGTATTCTCTGCGGCTTGGCTGCTGCGTTGATATGGGGCGGTTTTCCAGTGATGACCCGTCTCGGGGTCGCCCATTCGTCGCTGGATATGTTCGATGTAACCTTCCTGCGGTTCGCGGTATCTGGTCTGCTGCTTCTACCTCCGCTGGTCCGCTCGGGGTTCGGCAAGATTGGGTTTCTGCCGGTCGCACTAATGGTTTTTGGGATCGGCGCACCCTACATGCTCATTGTCTCATATGGCCTCACGCAGGCCCCGGTCGGAGTCTTCGCGGTAACAACACCGGGCAGTATGATTGCCTTTTCAGGCTTGCTGAGCGCCTTGTGGCTACGCAATCGCATTTCCCGGGGAGAGCGGATCAGTCTGCTGACAATCACGGCAGGTATCTGCCTAGCGGGCTACTATGAGTTTACCGGAATGGCAGGTCGTGGAAACGCCCTCGGCGTGTTCTTGATCGGCGGGTTTCTGTGAGCGGTTTATACCATATCGACGAGAGCGTTCTCTGTTGGCGCGCTGCATGCGACGGCTCTCGTCTCGGTGGTATCTGCGTTGATTTATATCCCAGTCTACGCCGTCATAAAGGGTGGCGTGATCTTCGACGCTCCCTTAAGCGAGCTATCTTTTCAGGCATTCTACCAAGGGGTCATGGTCTCAATCGCGGCTCTCTATTTTTATAGAAAATCAGTTTCTTTGCTCGGCCCGACTGTCGGGGCCTCGTTTGCTGCTCTGGTCCCGGTCTTCGCCGTGATCGAGGCGTCGTTGCTACTTGGCGAGATTCCGTCTGTATTGTCGATAGTCGCGCTGGTGTTCGTGAGCGTTGGAATGGCCATAAGTGTCTGGTCATTCCGAACAGATGCTCGACCATGAGACGCAACCGCAGGCGTAAATCATCAGGGGACAGCCGGGGGGGGGGCGACCTCATAGGAATTTCAAGCGACCGAATCCCGATGGCCGCATTGGTCCAGACGCTTGCGGTTGCCGAGTATCTCAGTTTCCACCGCGCAGCGCGGGCGCTCGGCACCAGCCAATCGAGCGTCAGCGCGCGCGTAAAGGCGCTGGAGGAAGACCTTGGCGTTCTGCTGTTCCAGCGCAATACGCGTGGCGTCCGGCTCACAGAAGCCGGGTGCAGCTTTGTTGCTCAAGTTAGCGGCGCGCTGGAATCTTTAGACCGCGCCGTCAAGACCGCTGGAAGGTGGCGCGTGGCGAGCATGGCGCGCTACGCATCGGTGTCCACGGTCTTATCGTTGGCGGATTTCTCGAGCGACTGCTTGATCGCTTTCGCGGTCTTCATGCCGAGGTAGACCTTTGCATCACCGAAGGCACGGCCCGCGAGACACAGATACAGGTGCGTGAGGACCGGCTTGACGTGGCCTTCATGGCCTGCACCCAAGAAATCCCCGATCTTCACTCCCGCGTGGTCTGGCGCGACCGTCTCATGGTTGCCATGTCGGAAACACATCCGCTGGCACAGCACGGCCGCATCGAATGGAAAGACCTCTCGGCGGAAACCTTCCTCGCGCGCGAAAGCGGGACTGGCCCACAGGTTCATGGCCTGATCGTGGTGCGCGCGGCAGGGAAGTGGCCGGTTCCCAATATTCTGCGTCTCGCGGCCGGTCGCGGTTCCCTGCTGGCAATGATTGCGGCGGGACAGGGAATGTCCCTTTTCGTGGCAGAGAACCTTGATCTTGTGCCATCCGGCGTTGTCGCTCGTGAGATTGCCGACGAGTCGGGAACCGTTGCATTCTCGGCGGTCTGGTCACCCTATAATCAGAGCAAGACGCTGCGCAATCTGCTTGATCTCGCCATGAAGGTGGGGCGGTCAGCCCTTTTCGATCCCGCCGCACAGCCTCGCTAGACTCCTCATCGGGGCCGGCGGTCGGGGATGAGAAAACATTTCGCTCCCTCTACTCAAACCGGGATGGTGATGGATTTATGCTGGAAGTGCGATCTGGCAAGAGCTGGGGGACGACCCGATCCACGACATGATGCGTCGGATCATGTCCCTGTTCGACGAATACCAGTCGAAGGAAAACGGCAAGCACGTCACGCGCGCCCTGAAGGAGAACGCCCGGCAGGGCTTCTGGAACGGCTCGCTGCCGCCGATCGGCTACCGGATCGCCGCAGCCGAACAGCGCGGGGCCAAGACCAAGAAAAAGCTGGAAATCGACCCGCTGCACGCCGACACGATCCGTCTGATCTATCGGCTCGCTCTGGAAGGTCAGGGCGACAGCGGCCAGATGGGCGTCAAAGCCATAGTCAAGCATCTGAACGCCAAGGGCATCTTCACCCGCGACGGCGGCCGCTGGGGCATCGGCCAGGTCCATCGCGTCCTGACGCGGCGCACCTATATCGGTGAACATGAATGGGGGAAGCGCAGCAAGCACAACGACCCACGCGCTCCGGGCGAGATCGTCATCGTCCCGGTGCCCGCCATCATCGAACGGGAGACCTTCGATGCCGTTCAGTCGCTTTTGCAGGCCCGCAACCCCAAGACCGAACTCCCCGCCCGCGTGGTGATCGGGCCGACCCTGCTGACCGGCATCTGCTATTGCGGCAACTGCGGGGGCGCGATGACCATCCGCACCGGCAAAAGCGGCCGCTACCGCTACTATGCCTGCTCGATCAAGGCGCGGCAGGGCGAGACCGGCTGCAAGGGCCGAGCGATCCCCATGGACAAGCTCGACGATATGGTCGTCAACCATATCGAAGACCGCTTGCTCGATCCCGCCCGTCTGGAGAAGCTGCTTGGCAGCGTCCTTGGTCGCCGCGAGGATCAGGCCGAGCGCCGCCGCGAACATATCGCCTCTTTGCAGCGGCAGGCGACCGAATCCGAATCGCGCCTCAAGCGGCTCTACGACGCCATCGAGGCCGGTGTGGCCGATCTGGATGACCCGGCGCTCAAAGAGCGCATCGCCGGCCTCAAGGTCATCCGCGATCAGGCGCGAGCCGACGCCGACCGGGCGCAAGCCCTGCTCGACAGCCCCGGCCACAGCAGCCTCAGTCCCGCGATGATCGAAGGGTTTGCACGCCGCGCGCGGGAGCGCATTCGCGGTCACGAGGGCGGCTATCGGCGGGATCACCTACGCGCCCTGGCGCAGCGCGTCGAGGTCGCCGACGACGCAATTCGCATCATGGGATCGAAAACGGAGCTGCTGAAGACGCTTATTGCTGGCCAAGGGCGGGAATCGGCGGCGATTGGCGTGCCCAGAGGCGGACTGAAATGGCGGAAGAGGTGGGATTCGAACCCACGGACGGGTTGCCCCGTCGCTGGTTTTCAAGACCAGTTCCTTAAACCGCTCGGACACTCTTCCTGCGCTGCGGGCGTTGGCGTTTACGACAAGCCCGGCGGCGAATCCACTGGCTATCGACGGCTTTTTCGCATGGCGACGCACGCGTCTGGCCGTGCCGGGGGCGCGGTGACGTGAGGTTCCGGTTCGCCGGGGGCTATGGCACATAGGGGGCATGTGGGGGGACAAGACCCGGCGCGGGATGCGCTTCGTGATCGGTGCGGTACTGGCGACGATGTTCGGCGCGGCCCCGGCCTGTGCGCAGGACGAGGCCGGCTTTCAGCGCTATCTGCAACAGGTGCGCGGGACGGCGCAGGCGCAGGGGGTCAGCCGCTCGACGCTGGACGCGGTGCTGCCGACGTTGACGCTCAACAGCCGGGTGATCGAACTGGATCGGCGACAGCCCGGCGGGCCCGCCAATAGCGGGTTCAGCCCCTTTGCGCCCTATAAGGCCGCGCATGTCGATTCCGCGCGGATCAGCCGGGGGCGCAGCAAATATCTGGCGCAGCGCCCGCGCCTGGCGCGGATCGAGCGTGAGACCGGCGTGCCCGAGTCGATTATGGTCGCGATCTGGGGGCATGAGACCAATTACGGCGCCTATACCGGCAATTTCGACCTGCTGCGTTCGCTGGCCAGCCTGGCCTATGAAGGGCGGCGACGGCCCTTGTTCGAGGGCGAGTTCATCTCCGCGCTCAAGATGATGGACCGTGGCGTCTCGCGCGAGCAGCTCAAGGGCAGCTGGGCCGGGGCCACGGGCAACCCGCAATTCCTGCCCTCCATCTATCTGCGTCTGGCGCGCGATGGGGATGGGGATGGTCGCGCCGATATCTGGAACAGCGAGGCGGATACGCTGGCCTCGATCGGCAATTATTTCGCCAATGCGGGCTGGCGGCCGGGGCAGCCCTGGGGCTTGGCCGTCACGATCCCGGCGGGGTTCGACCGTTCGATGGTCCGCAACCGGCTGGTCAGCCCGCGTTGCCCGCGTGTCTTCGAACGGCATAGTGGATGGCGGACCATCGCCGAATGGCGCGCGCTGGGCATCGTGCCGCAGGGCGTGGCCTGGCCCGACGACCGCGTGCTCGCGACGCTGATGGAGCCGGACGGGCAGGGGGCGACCGCCTATCTGTTGACCGGCAATTACCGCGTCATCCTCGATTATAACTGTTCCAATTTCTATGCCCTGTCGGTGGGATTGCTGGCCGATGCGATTGCGGGCTGAGGCACTGGCCCTCGGGCTGGTCGCGCTGGGCGCGGTCCTGACGGTGCCCGCCGCTGCCGAGGAAGCGCCATCGCCGGCCCGCTATGGCGGGTATGACGCCCGGGGGCAGGCAAGCTGGTACGGGCATGAACTGGCCGGGCGGCGGACCGCGACGGGGCGGCGCTTCAACCCGGAGGATGTGATGATCGCGCATCGCACGCTGCCGCTGGAATCCATGGTCGAGGTGACCGATGTCGATACCGGCCGGACGATCGTCGCGCGGGTGGGAGACCGGGGTCCGGGGCGGGCCGACCGGCTGGCCGACCTGTCGCTCGGCGCCGCGCGGCTGCTCGGCACCAATCGCCGTTCGGTGGCGCATATCCGCTTGCGCGCGCTGCGTCCGGGCGCGGGCAATCCCGGCCTGATCCTGGCGGGGGCGAGCGCGGTCACGCCGGTCGCGCGGCCGATCCGGCTTGATCCGGCGGCGACCTATCGCGTTCAGATCGCCAGCTTCTCCAGCCCGTCGCGTGCCGCCGCGCTGGCCCGTCGTTTTCAGGCGCAGAGCCACAGGGTCGGCCGGGTGTGGCGGGTCGAGCGGGCATCGCTCGATGCGGATTCGGCAAAAGCGCTGCGTGACGCGGCGGCGCAGGCGGGCTATGACGATGCCCGCATCCTGCATCAGGATTGACCTCTCTCCGACCATTGGCCACGGAACACCCATGAAGACGCTGTTCGCATCGCTCGCCGCCCCGCTCGCCCTCGTCGCGCTGGCCCACCCCTCGATCGCCGCCGCTCCGCAGTTCCAGACCGACGCCCCCGTCGCCTTCATGAAGGATCTGTCGTCGGGCGCGATCCTGTTCGAGCGCAACGCCGATCGCCGGATGCCCCCGGCGTCGCTGGCCAAGATGATGACCGTCTATGTCGCGTTCGACCTTGTGAAGCAGGGCAAGCTGAAGCTGGACGACATGGTCACGGTCCAGCCCGAAACCTGGGCCAAGTGGCATGGGCCGCAGGCGGGTTCGACCATGTTCCTGTCGCCGAACGAACAGGTCAGCGTCGCCAACCTGCTCTATGGCATCGTCACCCTGTCGGGCAACGACGCCTGCGTCGTGCTGGCCGAACATATCGCCGGGTCGGAACAGAGCTTCGTCGAGCGGATGAACCGCACCGCCAAGCAGATCGGCCTCAACAACAGCCATTTCGGCACGGCCAATGGCTGGCCCGATGGCGGCGTGACCTATGTCACCGCGCGGGACCTCGCCGATCTGGCCGAGCATACGATCGTGGACTTCCCCAAGCTCTACAAGCAATTCTATTCGCGCCGCGATTTTACCTGGGGCAAGACGATGGGCGGCAACGCCATCACCCAAGCGAACCGCGATCCGCTGCTGGGGCGCGTTGCGGGGGCCGATGGGCTGAAGACCGGCCATACCGAGGAGGCCGGGTTCGGCTTCACCGGATCGGCGGAGCAGAATGGCCGTCGTCTGGTGATGGTTCTTGCCGGGGTGAACTCGTTCAACAAGCGGGCCGACGAATCGGTGCGCTTCATGAACTGGGGCTTCCGCTCGTGGCAGGCCAAGCCGGTCGTCGCGCAGGGCAAGAAGGTCGCCGATGCCGAGGTTCAGATGGGGTCGTCCAGCAAGGTCGGCCTGGTCGCGCCGCGTGCGTTGACCGTGACGCTGCCCGCCGGACTCGATCCGCAACTGAGCGCGAAGGTCGTCTATCAGGGCCCGATCAAGGCGCCGATCAAGGCGGGCCAGCATATCGCCGATCTGGTCATCACCTCGCCCGATATGCCCGTGCAGCACCTGCCGCTGGTCGCGGACAAGGATGTCGCCGAGGCGGGCTTTTTCGGCCGTGCCTGGGCCGGACTGACCTCGCTGTTCGGCTGATCGCATGACCCTGCCGGTCGGCAATGATGCGGCGCAGGCCGCCTTTGCCGCCGCGCTGGACGGGGCCAAGCTCCACCACGCCTGGCTGCTCGCCGGGCCCGAGGGGGTGGGTAAGGCGGGGTTCGCGCGCGCGGCGGCGACGCGGCTGCTCGCGCGCGCCAGCGGGCAGGGGGGCTTGCCCCCCGGTCTGGCCGTACCCGGGGATCACCCGACCGCGAAGCTGATGGCGGCGGGGTCGCACCCCGATTTCCGGGTGTTGGCGCGCCTGCCCAAGGATGCGGACAAGCCCGATCAGGATCTCGCGCGGTCGATCACCATCGCGCAGGTCCGTACGCTCCAGCCGATGTTCGCCACCGCGCCCGCCATGGGGCCGGCGCGTGTCGTGCTGATCGACGCGATCGACGATCTGGAGCGCGGCGGGGCCAATGCGCTGCTCAAGAATCTGGAGGAGCCGCCGGCCGGAACGGTGTTCCTGCTGGTCAGCCATGCGCCGGGACGGTTGTTGCCGACGATCCGGTCGCGCTGCCGGCTGCTACGGTTCGAGCGGCTGGCGGATGGCGATGTCGCACGCGTGCTGCGCCAGCAACTGCCCGAGGCGCAGGAGGAGGAGATCGCCACGCTGGTCGCGGTGGCGGATGGCGCGCCGGGCCGTGCGCTGCGTTTCGCCGGGCTGGATATCGCCGGTCTGGACCAGGCGATTGCGCGCATCGCCGAGACCGGCGATCCGGGCAATGCCGAGCGGGTGAAGCTGGCCAAGGGGCTGGCGGGCAAGGCGTCGCAGGCGCGGTACGAGGCGTTTCTGGACCGCGCGCCCGCCTTTATCGCGCACCGTGCGCGCGGACGGTCCGGGCCGGGGCTGAAGGTCGCGCTGGACGCCTATGCGGCGGCGCAGGATCTGGCGGGCGCGGCAAGGGGGCTGTCGCTCGACGCGCAGGGCACGGTCTTCGAAATGGCGGGGATCATCGCGACCCTGCGATAATCCCCGCCACGTCCCGAACCCCGTTTATCCGACGCGTTCGAAATGTCCGGCTTCGAACCCTTGCGTCGCCAGCGCGGCGATCCGGGCCGCTACGATGTCCGGGGCCTTGACCGATGCGGGGTCTTCGCCCGGATAGGCCTTGGCGCGCATCTGGGTGCGCGTCGCGCCCGGATCGACGATCGCGGTGCGGATCGCGCTGATCTCGGCGGTTTCGTCACCATAGGCACCCAGCAGCGTCTCGAACGCCGCCTTGGACGCGCCATATGCTCCCCAATAGGCGCGCGGGTTGCGGCCGACCGAGGAGGTGACGCCGATCACCCGCGCCGCCCGCGCCCGGCGCAGCATCGGGTCGAAGGCGGAGATGAGCGCGGCCTGCGCGCTGACGTTCAGGGTCAGGACGCGCGCCAGTTCCTTGGGATCGATCGCGGGCACGGCGGCCAGCGAGCCCAGCATGGCGGCGTTCAGCACCATCACGTCGAGCGCCCGCCACCGTTCGCCGATCGCCGCGGCCAGTCGCCCGATCGACTCATTTTCGGTCAGGTCGAGCGGCGCGATGGTCGCCGATCCGCCCGCGGCGAAGATCGTCTCCTCAACCTCTTCCAGCCCCTTGGGCGTGCGCGCGGTCAGGACGACATGGGCGCCCTCCGCCGCCAGGGCGATGGCGGTGGCGGCGCCGATGCCCCGGCTGGCACCGGTGACCAGCGCCAGCCGGCCGTCGAGGGCGCCCGCCATCAGGCGACCCGCTCTGCCAGCATCTGGAACTGGTCGACCGTCGTGCTTTCGTCATGATCGGTCAGCGTGGTGGGATAGTCGCCGGTAAAGCACGCGTCGCAATAGCTGGGCGTGCCCTCGCGCGTGGCGTTCAGCGCCTTATACAGCCCTTCGATCGACACGAAGGACAGGCTGTCGGCATGGATGAAGTCGGTCATCCCGCCCAGGTCGAGCTTGGCGGCCAGCAGCTTGGCGCGCTCGGGGGTATCGACGCCGTAGAAGCAGCTGTGCCGGGTCGGCGGGCTGGCGATGCGCATATGCACCTCGGCCGCCCCCGCCTCGCGCATCATCTGCACGATCTTCAGGCTGGTGGTCCCGCGCACGATCGAGTCGTCGATCAGGACGACGCGCTTGCCCCGGATCAGCGCCCGGTTGGCATTGTGCTTGAGCTTGACGCCCAGATGGCGGACCTTGTCGCCGGGCTGAATGAAGGTGCGGCCGACATAGTGCGAGCGGATGATGCCCAGCTCGAATGGAATGCCCGACGCCTGCGCATAGCCGATCGCGGCCGGAACGCCCGAGTCGGGCACCGGGATGACGAGATCGGCGTCGACCGGGGCCTCGACCGCGAGCTGCGCGCCGATTTCCTTGCGCACCGAATAGACCGACTGATCGCCCGCAATCGAGTCGGGACGGCTGAAATAGACCCATTCGAAGATGCAGGGGCGCGGCGACACCGCCTTGAACGGATGGATGGAGCGGATCTCGGTGCCCTGGACGATGACCAGTTCGCCCGGCTCCACCATGCGCTCGAAGGTCGCGCCGCACACGTCGAGCGCCACCGTCTCCGAGGCGAAGATCACCGCGCCGTCGAGTCGACCCATGACCAGCGGCCGGATGCCGAGCGGATCACGGCAGGCGATCATGCCCTCC
Organism: Facivitalis istanbulensis; assembly: GCF_040560405.1. Taxonomy (NCBI): domain Bacteria; kingdom Pseudomonadati; phylum Pseudomonadota; class Alphaproteobacteria; order Sphingomonadales; family Sphingomonadaceae; genus Facivitalis; species Facivitalis istanbulensis. The sequence goes on along the minus strand of NZ_JAVSCQ010000033.1, from coordinate 29,663 downwards.
GGGGTCATGACGATCAGCGAATAGGCGCCTTCGACCTGCTTGAGCGCATCGATGAAGCGGTCGAGCAGCGTGCGATAATTGGAGGTGGCGACCAGATGGATGATCGTCTCGGTATCGCTGGTCGACTGGAAGATCGAGCCGCGCCGCACCAGTTCGCGCCGCAGCTTCATCGCGTTCGAGATATTGCCATTGTGCGCGATGGCGAAGCCACCGGTCGACAGGTCGGCATAAAGCGGCTGGACGTTGCGCAGCGCGGTCTCGCCGGTGGTCGAATAGCGGACATGGCCGCAGGCGGTGTCGCCCGGCAGGCCCCGGATCACATCGTCACGGTCGAAATTGCCCGCGACATGGCCCATCGCGCGGTGCGTATGGAACAAATGGCCGTCGAAGCTGGTGATGCCGGCGGCTTCCTGCCCCCGGTGTTGCAGGGCGTGCAGGCCGAGCGCGGTCAGCGCCGCCGCGCCCGAAGCGCCGGAGACACCGAAAATGCCGCACTCCTCGCGGAGTTTGTCGTCGTCGAAAGGATGGGTCGTCAGCATGGGAGAGGGGCTCACACGATTGCAACGAAGGGGAGGGATGCGGCGCATATAGAAACGCGATTTGCTTTTGTCGCCTGTTTGTCATGGTTCTGTGGATCATTTTCGTGAACGCCGCGTTTCGCACCGCAGCCAGGAGAAGCTGTATGACGCGCGATCACGGCCCACGGATCAAGGATGCCGCGCTGTACGAAACGCTGCGCAAGGAAGGGCAATCGCCGGAGAAAGCGGCGCGTATCGCCAATGCCAAGGCAAACGGCACCCTGACGCACAATGCCACCCATCTGGAGAACAGGACCAAGGCCGCTTTGCTGGCCGAGGCGCGCAAGATCGGGATCAAGGGGCGGTCCAGAATGGACAAGGCGGCCTTGATCGATGCGATCCGTCACCATGGCTGATCCGATCGGCTTGGACGGCGGGACGTTCGGCGTTACAGGCCATGCATGGCCGACCATCGTGACACCGGGCTGACGCTCGACCCCAAATTCGACGCGCAGGGATTGTTGACCGCGATCGCCACCGATCGCTCGACGGGCGAGATCCTGATGGTCGCGCATATGAACGCCGAGGCGCTGGCGGCGACGCGGGAGACCGGCGAGGCGCATTTCTGGTCGCGCAGCCGGGGACGGCTGTGGAAGAAGGGCGAAACCTCCGACAATGTGCTGCGCGTCGTCGAGATGCGGATCGATTGCGACCAGGACGCGATCTGGATGATCTGCGATCCCGCCGGTCCCGCGTGCCACACCGGCCGGCGCAGCTGTTTCTATCGGCGGATCGAGGGCGACGGACTGGTCTCCGTCGCGTGAAGCGGGGTGGCGCGCTGCTTGCCGCCGCGCTTCTGTTGGCGGCGTGCGGGCAGGGCGATGGCGATGGCGACAATGCGGCGGGTGCGCGGCTGGAGGCGACGGCGATCGCCACCGGCGTGGTCGCCGATCCGGCGGCGGCGCCGCTCGACGGGATATGGTCGCGCGATTCGGATCGGATGTGCATCATCGGCAAGGACGGGGCGGCGAAAGGGGCTGGTCGTCCGCGCCGGATCGGGATCGTCCTCGATTATGGCGAAGGGCAGGGGTGCAGCGCCTCCGGTCTGCTGACGCGCGACGGAGCGACGCTGGGCGTGACGCTGGGCCGTTGCCGCTTCACCGCGCGCTTCGATGGGGAGGCGATCCAGTTCCCCGCCAGCCTGCCGGCCGAATGCCAGGCCTTCTGCACCGGCCGGGCCAGCCTGTCGGCGCTGATGGTCGAGCGGGTGAGCGCGTCGGCGGCGGAGGCGCGCACGCTGCGCGGGCCGGGTGGCACGCCGCTCTGCGCTGATTGACGTTGACGTAAAGGGGATATAGCGTCCCGGCCCATGACGAAGGTCGCCGCCTATGCCGCGATACCTCCGCGTGGGGATCGGGATCATTATTCCATTACCGATCTGTGCGGCGAATTCGCCGTCACGGCGCGGGCGTTGCGCTTCTACGAGGATGAAGGGCTGATCGCGCCCGAGCGGCGCGGGACGCAGCGCATCTATTCGCACCGGGACCGCGCCCGGCTGGCCTGGATCCTGCGGGGCAAGCGGGTGGGGTTCAGCCTGGCCGAGATTCGCGAGATGATCGACCTCTACGATCTGGATGACGGCCGCCGCCAGCAGCGGGAAGTGACGGTCGCGCGCTGTCACGCCAAGATCGCTGCGTTGCGCGAACAGCGGAGCGATATCGACGCCGCCATCGCCGAACTGACCGATTTCATCGGGGTGGTCGAAACTTATCGCCCCTGAATCACTGATGAATCCCTGGCGCGGCGGGCGTCGACGCGCTGGCACGCCGCACGCCTGCCAGATCGCCTGGAGCCGGATCGTTCGGGGATATGGGGGCAGCGGCGGGCACGGGGCTTGCGGCGGGAGCGGGGGTCGCGACGAGTGTCCGGCGCTTCATGCAGGTCCGGCCGCGCAAGCCCGGATATAGTCCGCAATTCCACAGCGTTCGTTCCAGGCCGGCGGCCAGGTCGCGCAGATAGCTGAACGCCATCGATTCCATCTGGGCGGGCGAAAGCGGTGTCGCCATGGGCGCGGCGGCGGCATCCCGCCATGCCATGACGGTGCAATGCGACCGTGCGCCGCACAGCTTGAGCGCGAACGGGGCAAAACCTTCGGGCGGGAGCCCGGCGGGCAGCGCCACCAGGAACATGTCGCGGTCATCGGCCAGCGGAGCCGCCGTGCCGCTCGCCACCGCCGCTTCGGCCAGCGCGGTTCCCGCTTCGCCGATCGCGTCGGGCCCGTCGCGATGCGCGACCGATAGGGCCGCGATTGCGGCGATGCGCGGCTCCCCGGCTATCGGATGCCGGTTGAAGGCGGGTGGTGTGCCCCACCAGCCCGACCAGCGGAAGAACAAATGGCTGCCGACCCGAGCCACCTTGTCCAGGCTGGCCTGCCAATAGGGAACCACCCAGTCGGTATGATAATGGGTGGCATAGCCGACCGGACGAAAGACTTTCCCGTTCAGGGCGATCGCCGCAATGTCCCGCGCGCGGGTCCATGCGGCGTCGGACGGTTGCCATTTGGCCAGCGCGCCGTCGCAGCTGAAGGTGAACTGGCACCCGGTGCTGCGTTCCTGCCCCTCGAACACGACGCCGCAAATGGTTTTGGGGAAGGCGGGATGGCGCAGCCGGTTGAGCACGACCTGCGCCACCGCGCGCTCGCCCGTCGCATCGTCGCCCGCCTCGTACAGGATGCCCGTCGCCAGACAGTCGAGTGCGCGCGCCCTGTCTTCCGTCGATCCGTGCAGGATGAAGGGGCGGGCCGCCGGATTGGGATCGGTGGAGAAGGGAATGCGCTCGTTATAGGCCCGCGCCTCGTCCGGGGGACATGGCGATGAAAGCGACGGGCTCGACCGGGGGCATAGCGGCGGGGGACACGACGCGCGGCGCGCGCGCGAGCCCATGGGCCGTGGCGCGGCGATGCGCGGGCGGGGACGGCGCGTTCGCCACGAGCAGCGCCGGTACGACGCTGGCCGTACCGGCAATGACGATCAATGCCGCGCGGAGTCGACCGCGCGGCCCGGTTCCGCCACTCACTGTTCGGGCAGGAAATCCGGCACCGAGAGATAGCGCTCGCCGGTGTCATAGTTGAAGCCCAGCACGCGGGTGCCTTCGGGCAGGTCGGACAGCTTTTGCTGGATCGCGGCGAGCGTCGCGCCCGACGAGATGCCGACGAGCAGCCCTTCCTCACGCGCCGAACGCCGCGCCATGTCCTTGGCGGCATTGGCATCGACCTCGATCACGCCATCGATCGCCTGGGTATGCAGGTTGGCGGGGATGAAGCCCGCGCCGATGCCCTGGATCGGGTGGGGGCCGGGTTGGCCGCCCTGCAGGACCGGCGAGGCGGCGGGCTCGACCGCATAGACCTTCAGGTCCGGCCATTGCTGCTTCAGCGTCTCCGCAACGCCGGTGATATGGCCGCCCGTGCCGACGCCGGTAATGATGACGTCGATCGGCGAGTCGCGGAAGTCGTTCAGGATTTCCTGCGCGGTCGTGCGGACATGGACGTCGATATTCGCAGGGTTCTCGAACTGCTGCGGCATCCAGGCGCCGGGTGTGTCGCGCACGATCTCCAGCGCGCGCTCGATCGCGCCCTTCATGCCCTTTTCGCGCGGGGTCAGGTCGAAGCGCGCGCCATAGGCCAGCATCAGGCGGCGGCGCTCGATCGACATGGATTCGGGCATGACGAGGATGAGCTTATAGCCCTTGACCGCCGCCACCATGGCGAGCCCCACGCCGGTGTTGCCGCTCGTCGGCTCGACGATGGTGCCGCCGGGCTTCAGCAGGCCTTCGGCCTCCGCCGCTTCGATCATCGCGAGCGCGATGCGGTCCTTGATCGATCCGCCGGGGTTGGACCGCTCCGACTTGATCCAGACCTCGGATCCCGGAAACAGCCGCTGAATCTTGACGTGCGGCGTGTTGCCGATCGTGTCCAGGATGGTGTTGGCCTTCATGGCTTGGCTTCTCCGTGGGTTGGTTCGGTCATCAGAATGTCTGGTGGGTCAAAGGTTCGGGCGCGCTTGAGTTCCGGGAACAGCCGCGCCCAGAGCAAGGTGATGACGATCGCGGCGATCCCGCCAAAGGCCACCGCGCCGACGGGCCCGAGCAGCGAGGCCATCAGCCCGCTCTCCGCCTCGCCCAGTTCGTTGGAGGCGGAAATGGTCAGTTGCGACACCGCCGACACCCGACCGCGCATCGAATCGGGCGTGTGCAGCTGGATCAGCGACTGGCGGACATAGACCGACACCATGTCCGCGCCGCCCGCGACGATCAGCGCGGCCAGGCTCAGCCAGAAATGGGTCGACAGGCCGAAGGTCAGGATGGCGAGCGCGAAGACGATGACCGCGCCCAGCATCTTGACGCCGACATTGGACCGCATCGGCCTGACCGAGAAGAAGATGGCGGTCGCGGCCGCGCCGATCCCCATGCCCGCCGCCAGCGCGCCCAGCCCCTGCGACCCGACATGCAGGATGTCGCGGGCATAGATGGGCAGCAGCGCGGTCGCCCCGGCCAGCAGCACGACGAAAAGGTCGAGCGTGATCGTGGCCAGCACCAGCCGGTTGTGCCGCACATAGGAAAAGCCCTCCAGGATGCGGGTCAGCGGGCGGCGGTCGGTCTGGGCGGGCGGCTGGGGCACCGGCTTGATGAGGAACATCGTGGCCAGCGCCAGCAGGAACAGGCCGGTGATCGTCGCATAGGCGACATCGGGGTGGATGGCGTAGAGCAGCCCGCCGACGCTGGGCCCGGCGATCGTTCCCACCTGCCACGCGATCGAGGAGATCGCGATCGCAGTCGGCAGGCTGGTACGCGGCACCAGATTGGGGGCCAGCGCGGAATAGGCCGGGCCGGTAAAGGCGCGCGACACGCCGATCAGCACCGCAGCGACGAACAGCGCGGGCAGCGACAATGCGCCGAGATAGGTCAACAGGCCCAGCGCCGCGGTCACCACGGTGGTCAGCGCGGTGGTGGCGCGGACGATGTAGCGCCGGTCGAGGCTGTCGGCGATCAGTCCGGTCACCGGCGTCAGCAGGAACAGCGGTACGAACTGCGCCGCGCCGATCATGCCCAGCAGGAACGCGGCCTGCCGGATATCCATCGTCTCGCGCGCCAGCCCATAGACCTGCCAGCCGATGACGATGGCGAGCGCGGTCTGGGCGATCGTGCCCGACAGGCGCGACAACCAATAGCTTCGGAAATTTGCGATGCGGAAGGGGTGCTGGGGTCTGTCCATGGTCGACGGGCGTTGTAGGCCGCGGCGCGTCGGCAAGGCAACCGAGGCGGAGCTATCCACCGGTAAATTCCAGCTGTCCGGGCCGGAATGACAACGGGGAATTGAGTTTCGCGCAGAACCGGGCCAATAGGCGTCGATCCTTCCCTAACGGAAACAAAGGTGTTCCCGACTGTGGCAAAAGCTCCAAGCCGTACCAGCGAGCCCCCCATTCCCAATCGGGAGCGTCCCGCCGAACCGCAGCCGTTCCAGGCCAACAAGGAACAGCTGCTCGATTTCTACAAGCAGATGCTCCTGATCCGCCGCTTCGAGGAAAAGGCGGGCCAGCTCTACGGCCTCGGCCTGATCGGCGGCTTCTGCCACCTGTATATCGGCCAGGAAGCCGTGGCGGTGGGCCTCCAGTCGGCGCTCGACGGCGACAAGGATTCGGTCATCACCGGCTATCGCGACCACGGCCACATGCTGGCCTACGGCATCGATCCCAAGGTTATCATGGCCGAGCTGACGGGGCGTGGCGCCGGCATCTCCAAGGGCAAGGGCGGGTCGATGCACATGTTCTCGACCAAGCACAAATTCTATGGCGGCCATGGCATCGTCGGCGCGCAGGTCTCGCTGGGCGCCGGGCTGGCGTTTGGGCACAAGTACAGCAATGACGGTGGTGTCTGCGTCGCCTATTTCGGCGATGGCGCTGCCAATCAGGGCCAGGTGTACGAGAGCTTCAACATGGCCGAGCTGTGGAAGCTCCCGATCATCTTCGTGATCGAGAACAACCAGTATGCCATGGGCACCGCGGTCAACCGCGCCTCGTCCGAGGACCAGTTCTATCGCCGTGGCGAGAGCTTCCGTATCCCCGGCATCCAGGTCGACGGCATGGACGTGCTGGCCTGTCGCGGCGCGGCCGAAGAGGCGCTGGCCTGGGTCCGTGCGGGCAAGGGTCCGATCATCCTTGAGATGAAGACCTATCGCTATCGCGGCCACTCCATGTCCGACCCCGCCAAGTATCGCAGCCGCGAGGAAGTGCAGGGCGTGCGCGACAAGTCCGACCCGATCGACCATGTGAAGAAGCTGCTCGAGGCCGAAGGCGTCACCGAGGCCGATCTTAAGGCGCTGGAGCAGGATATCCGCAAGACGGTCAACGAAGCGGCGGACTTCGCCGAACAGACCCCCGAGCCCGATGCGGCTGAACTCTACACTGAAGTGCTGGTGGAGCGTTACTGAGATGGCGATCGAGATCAAGATGCCGGCCCTGTCCCCGACGATGGAAGAGGGCACGCTCGCCAAGTGGCTGGTGAAGGAAGGGGATACGGTCAAGTCCGGCGACATCATGGCCGAGATCGAGACCGACAAGGCGACGATGGAGTTCGAGGCCGTCGATGAGGGCGTGATCGCCAAGATCATGATCGCCGAGGGGACCGACAATGTGAAGGTCGGCACGACCATCGCCCTCCTCGCCGAAGAGGGGGAGGACGTCGCCACTGCCGCTGCGGCGACCGGAACCGGCGCCGCCGAAGCGCCCGCGCCCAAGGCCGACGCGCCCGAGCCCAAGGTCGCGCCGGAGAGCGGGACGCACAAGCTGGTCGCCGCCGCCGAGCAGGAAGCGCCCGTTTCGCCGGAAATCCCCGAAGGCACCGAGATGGTGAAGCTCACCGTCCGCGAAGCGCTGCGCGACGCGATGGCCGAGGAAATGCGCGCCGACGACCGCGTCTTCGTGATGGGCGAGGAAGTCGCGCAGTATCAGGGCGCGTACAAGGTCACGCAAGGGCTGCTGGACGAGTTCGGCGATCGTCGCGTGATCGACACGCCGATCACCGAATATGGCTTTGCCGGTGTCGGCACCGGCGCCGCCATGGGCGGCCTGCGCCCGATCATCGAGTTCATGACGTTCAACTTCGCCATGCAGGCGATCGATCATATCATCAACTCGGCCGCCAAGACCAACTACATGTCCGGGGGCCAGATGCGCTGCCCCATCGTGTTCCGTGGTCCCAACGGTGCCGCCAGCCGCGTCGGTGCGCAGCACTCGCAGAATTACGGTCCGTGGTATGCCAGCGTGCCCGGCCTGATCGTGATCGCGCCCTATGACGCGGCCGATGCCAAGGGCCTGCTGAAGGCGGCGATCCGGTCGGAAGACCCGGTCGTCTTCCTTGAGAACGAACTGATGTACGGCCGTTCGTTCGACGTGCCCAAGCTCGACGATTTCGTCCTGCCGATCGGCAAGGCGCGGATCATGCGCGAGGGCAAGGACGTCACGCTCGTGTCCTACTCGATCGGCGTGGGCGTCGCGCTCGAAGCGGCCGAGAAGCTGGCCGCCGAAGGCATCGAGGCGGAGGTGATCGACCTGCGCACGCTGCGTCCGCTCGACACGAAGACCGTGCTCAAGTCGCTCGCCAAGACCAATCGTCTGGTCGTGGTCGAGGAAGGCTGGCCCACCTGTTCGATCGCGTCGGAGATCACCGCGGTCGTGATGGAAGAGGGCTTCGACGATCTCGACGCGCCGGTGCTGCGCGTGACCAACGAGGACGTGCCACTGCCTTATGCCGCCAACCTCGAAAAGCTGGCGCTGGTCGATGCCGCCAAGGTCGTCGCCACCGTCAAGAAGGTCACCTATCGCGGCTAAGCGACGGGGAAACCACGCAAGAGAAGGGGCTCTCCGGCATGTCCGGAGGGCCCTTTTTCGTGGCGGGACGCCGGGCGTCGTGGCAGGACCGCCGGCATGACGTCCGCCCCACCTTCCGCCGATATGCCCTCCGCCGCGATCGAGGCGGTCATGCGCGAACAGGCGCTGGCGGTCGGCTATGCGCCTGCGGCGGCCCGGGAGGGCTTTGCCGCGCTGCTCGATCTGGACCACCAACTGGCGGGGATCCTGCGCACCACGAGCGAGCCGATGATCGGCCAGATGCGGCTGACCTGGTGGCACGAGGCGCTGGAAGAGCTCGACCACGAACCGGCGCCCGCGCATCCGGTGTTGCAGCGGCTGGCGGCATCGGTCCTGCCGGTCGGGGTGCGGGGAGGCGACCTGGCCCCCATGGTCGAGGGGTGGGAAGTGCTGCTCGACGATGGCGAGCCACTGGATGACGAACGCATCGCCCGCCATGCCGAAGCGCGTGGCGGGGTGTTGTTCGCGCGTGTCGCGCAATTGCTCGGGGAGGGGGCGCAATGGACCCCGCTCGGGACCGCTTGGGCCAGGGCCGATCTGGCGGGGCATCTCTCCGATAAGGCGATGGCCGGGCGGGCTGGTGGCGTGGCGGCGTCAGAACTGGATAGGCTGCTTGCTCGCAAACCGGCGAAGGGCGCTCGGGGATTGACGGGTTTGGCCATTCTGGCGCGCGAAAGCCTGCGTCACCCGGATCGTTTGCCCGGCCATCCCTTACGTGCAGTGCGGCTCGCCTGGCACGGCCTGACGGGGCGCTGACGCCTTTCCATCGCACCACCCCAGCGATGGCCGTGGTCCCGTATCGGCGTCTTGTCGATGGCGTATCATCGGCTTCACCGCAACTGGACCCCGGCCTTCGCCAGGGTGGACAGAGAGGGGAGGTGTGCCCCAAATCTCCGTTCAGCCTGAGCGAAGTCGAAGGCCACGGGAAGGACCTTGCCGCCCCGGCCCAACCCCGGTTAACCCTGTCCCGTCTGACGGGGGAGACGGAACCGATGTGGCGCTATCTGGCCGGTGGCTTGGGCACGCTCGTGCTCGCGGGGGCAGGGCTGTTCCTGTGGGGCAGTCGCCCCGATGCGCCGTCGCCCTTACCCTCCGCCCGCGCCGCTGTCGGCCAGCCATTGCAGACCGCCGGGGACGAGGATGCCCCGCTGCCCGAAGCTTCCGCCCGGACCCGCGAGCAGAAGCGCTTCGATCGCTACGACAAGGATCGCGACGGCAGGATCACGCGCGAGGAGTATCTGGCATCGCGGCGCAAGGCCTATGCAAGGCTCGACCGCGACGGCGATGGCAAGCTGTCATTCGACGAATGGGCGATCAAGGCGACGACCAAGTTCGCCACCGCCGACCATGATCGATCGGGGGCGATGGACGCCGCCGAGTTCGCGACCACCGCCGTCAAGCGTCGGCCGGCTCGGCGGGGTTGTCCGCCGGAACAGCGGGCGCGGGCTGGGGCACCGGAGGCGGCCCCGGCGGAAGAGAGTTGATCCAGCCCGGCAGGGCTTCGCGCGCCCGGTCGGTGTACATCTTCTTGCGGTCGGCCTTTTTGGTCCGGCCGGGAATGGGCGGGAACAGGCCGAAATTGACGTTCATCGGCTGATAGGTTTCCGCTTCGGCCAGGCCGGTGATATGGCCGAGCAGCGCGCCCAGCGCGGTTTCGACCGGCGGCGGCGCGATAGTTTTGCCGGTCAGTTCGGCGGCGGCGAAGCGTCCCGCGAGCAGGCCGATCGCGGCGCTTTCGATATAGCCCTCGCACCCCGTGATCTGCCCCGCAAAGCGCAGGTTGGGCCGCGACTTCAGCCGCAGCGTGGTATCGAGCAATTCCGGCGAGCGGATGAAGGTGTTGCGATGCAGGCCGCCCAGCCGCGCGAACTCCGCCTTTTCCAGCCCCGGGATGGTGCGGAAGATGCGGATCTGCTCGGCATATTTGAGCTTGGTCTGGAAACCGACGATGTTCCACAAGGTGCCCGCCGCATTGTCCTGCCGCAACTGCACCACCGCATAGGGCCAGCGGCCGGTGCGCGGATCGTCGAGGCCGACGCCCTTCATCGGGCCGAAGCGCAGCGTGTCGACCCCGCGTTCCGCCATGACCTCGACCGGCATGCACCCGTCGAAATAGGGCGTGTCCTTTTCCCACTCGCGGAACTCGGTCTTCTCACCGTCGATCAGCGCCTGATGGAAGGCCAGATACTGATCCTTGTTCATCGGGCAGTTGATATAGTCCTTGCCGGTGCCCTTGTTCCAGCGGCTCTGGAACCAGGCCACCTCCAGGTCGATCGACTCGCGGTGGACGATCGGGGCGATGGCGTCGAAGAAGGCAAGCGCCTCGGCCCCCGTCGCCGCGCCGATGCCGCCCGCCAGCGACGGCGCGGTGAGCGGACCGGTGGCGATGATCGCAGGACCGTCGGGCAGCGTGTCGATGCGTTCGCGCACGATGGTGATGTTGGGGTGCGCCGCCAGCGCCGCCGTCACGCCGCCCGAAAAGCCGTCGCGGTCCACCGCCAGCGCCGAACCCGCGGGCACGGCATGGACATCGCCCTTGGCCATGATGATCGATCCCAGCGCGCGCATCTCCTGATGCAGCAGCCCGACCGCGTTGGAGGTGGCATCGTCCGAGCGGAAGGAGTTGGAGCAGACCAGTTCGGCCAGGTCGCCGCCATGATGGGCCGGCGTCGTATCCGCGCCGCCGCGCATCTCCGACAGGCGGACCTTCAAGCCGGCCTCGGCCAGTTGCCACGCCGCTTCCGAGCCAGCCAGCCCGCCGCCGATCACATGAATGTCATAAGTCATGCCCGCGCCTTAGACCCGGAAACTAGCGGGTGGAAGGACTTGCACCCGGCCCGCCCCGCCGCCACCTCCCGGCCATGACCATGATCTTCACCATCGGCTATGAAGGTGCCACCGTCGACGGGTTCCTGGCGACCTTGCGACAGGCGGGGGTGACCCGTCTGATCGATGTGCGCGCCCTGGCGTCGTCGCGGCGACCGGGCTTCTCCAAATCCTCCCTGGCGGCCGCGCTGGCCGAGGTCGGGATCGACTATGTCCATCTGCGCGATCTGGGGACGCCCAAGCGCGGGCGCGATGCGGCCAAGAAGGGGGATGTGACGACGCTGCGCGACGTCTATGACGATCAACTGGCGCTGCCCGAAACGCAGGTCGCGGCGCAGAGGATGCTGGCACTGGCGGAGGAAAGGCCGAGCGCGCTGCTCTGCTTCGAACGCGATCCCTGCCATTGCCACCGGACCTTGCTGCTGGAGGCGGTGGGGCAGGGCTTGGAGGTCATCGACCTCTATGTCGATTGAGGAGCGGCGGCGACCATGTCGACGAAACGGGTGGTCCGGTCGCGAAGCTCGGTGATGGTGCGGGTCAGCGCGGCGGCCAGCCGGTGGAGCGTGCCCGCATCCTGATCGATCCGCGCCGCGCCATGCTGGATCTGTTCGGCGCGGATCGCGATATCGCGCGTGGCGGTGACCGACTGGTCGACATGCGCGGCGATGGCGGTGGTGGAGGTGCCCTGCGCCGCGACCGCCTGGTCGATCGAGCGTGAGATCCCGCCGATCGCCTCGACCGCATCCTTCAGTTCGGCCTGTTCGGTCACGAGGTTGCTCAGCGCGTTCTTGATCGCCCCGACATTGGCGGCGGCATCGCGCGCCGCGTCGCGGGTCTGCTGCGCCAGCGCCTTCACTTCGCTGGCGACGACCGCAAAGCCGCGTCCGGCCTCACCGGCACGCGCCGCCTCGATCGCGGCATTGAGCGCGAGCAGGTTGGTGCGGGTCGCCACGCCCTGGATCAGCGCCAGCATCGAGTCGATCGCTGTCGCGCTGTCGGCGAGGCGGTGGACATTCTGCTCGGTCGAGGCGATCCGCGCCTGCGCGGCGTCGTGGATCAGCCGCGCCTGCGCCATGTCCTGGGTGATCGCGGCAAAGGCGGTGGCCAGCGCATGGCCGCGCGTCGCGATATCGCCCAGCGCGACGCCCGTCTCGCGCGTGGTCTCCGCGACGTGCTGCGCGCCGGCATGGGTGTCGGCCGCGCGTCCGGTCAGGTCGACCGCGGTCTGCCCGATCTCGGCGATGGCGCGCGACAGCGCCTCGGACAGTCCGCCGACATCGAGGGTGAAGTCGCGCGTCGCGCCGTCCATCGTCTTGGCCCGCGCGATTTGTGTCCGGGCCACCGCGATCTGCGCATCCGCCGCGCGGCGGGCGATGGCGGCGGCGCCGAGCATCCCGGCATAGCGTCCCTGATCGGTCAGGATCAGCGCATCGGGCGCCCCCCAATCGGCATGGATGGTCAGCAGGTCAGCGAGCGGCGCATGGACCTCGCAACAGGGATGGGAGCGAACATAGCCGTCCAGCGCGCCACCGAAATCGGGATTCTGCAGAAGGGCATGGCCGAAGGGATTATAGAGGAGGCCTTTCAGATCCTCCTCGCGGATCGCGCCGATCGGGTGCCGGTTCTCGTCCAGCACGGGCAACAGCCGCAATTCCGGGTGCCGCCGGAACATACCGACCGCATCGTTCAGCGACGCACCGGCATCGATGACCGGCTCATCACCGCCATTGGCGGACCAGGACGAGAAAAGGGGCGGCTTCATCATCCCCTCCCTAAACGCGCAAAGGTAAAAGCGGCGTTAGGGATTTGTGACGTTTCAGTGACGAAATGACCCCAAAAACGGGGATCAGCCGGCGATCGGTAGCCGGACTGATCCGTCCTCGCCACGCTTCATCGGGCTATAGGCGACGACCGCGGTCAATGGCAGCGGTGCATAGAGATGCGGGAAGAGTTGGCCACCCCGGTTCTCTTCCCACTTCACCGCGTCGCCCATCGCCTCCAGATCGACCGCCGCGACGTGCAGGTCGGTCTGCCCGGCGAAATGCTTGTCGACCGTCTCGGTCAACTGCGCGGCGGTCGACAGGTGGATATAGCCATCCGCCAGATCCACCGGTGCACCCTTGAACACACCCTCATGTTCCAGCACCGCCATCTGATCGGCGGTCAACACCTTATAGGCGGTGGTGGGATAGGGGTGGGTCATTCGCCATCCTCAGGGCCAGCGGCCAGATCCTCGCCCACGCCCGCGTCGGGTTCGGGCGCGATTTCGGGGGTGCCGTCGGCCAGGGTCATCTCGGCATCCTCCTCGGTCTCCTCGATCCGCGCGGCCGAGACGACATGCTCGCCCGCCGCGACGTTGAAGAGCCGCAGCCCCGCCGAGCCGCGCCCGATGACGCGCAGCGACGCCAGCGACATGCGGATCAGCTTGGCCTGATCGGTGACGAGCATCAGCTGATGCCCCTTGGCGGCAGGGAAGCTGGCGACGACATCGCCGTTGCGGGCGATATTGTCGATATTGGTGATCCCCTGACCACCACGCCCCGTCCGACGATATTCATAGGCCGAGGACAGCTTGCCATAGCCATTGGCGCAGACGGTCAGGATGAACTGCTCGCATTGGCGCAGTTCCTCATAGCGTTCGAGCGACAGCTCCGGCTCGCCTTCCTTCTCGCCCTTCCACGGCGCGAAGCGGAGATAGGCCTCGCGCTCTTCCTGCGTGGTGCCGACGCGGTGCAGGATCGACAGCGAGATGACCTCGTCCTCGCCCTTCAGCGTGATGCCGCGCACGCCGGTCGAGGTGCGGCTCTGGAACTCGCGCACATCGTCGCCTGCGAAGCGGATCGCGCGGCCGCAACGGGTGGCCAGCAGCACATCGTCCTCGGCACCGAGCAGCGCGACGCCGATCAGCCGGTCTTCGCTGCCCTCGTCGAAGCGCATCGCGATCTTGCCGTTCGAGGGGACGTTGGTGAACGCGTCCATCGAGTTGCGGCGTACCGCGCCCTTGGCGGTGGCGAACATGACGTGGAGCTTGCCCCACTCCGCCTCGTCCTCGGGCAGCGGCAGCACGGTCGAGATCGTCTCGCCCGGCGCCAGCGGCAGCAGGTTGACCATCGGTCGTCCGCGCGTGGCGGGCCCGCCTTCGGGCAGGCGCCACACCTTGTAGCGATAGACCTTGCCATGGGTGGAGAAGAACAGGACCGGCGTGTGCGTGCTGGTCACGAACAATTCGGTGACGACGTCCTCGTCCTTGGTCGCCATGCCCGAGCGGCCCTTGCCGCCCCGGTTCTGCGCGCGGAAGGCGTCGAGCGGGGTGCGCTTGATATAGCCCTGCATGGTCACGGTGACGACCATGTCCTCGCGCTCGATCAGGTCCTCGTCGTCGATGCCGTCGGCGGCGGCGGCGATTTCAGAGCGGCGCGGGGTCGCGAACTGGTCGCGGATCGCCACCAGCTCGCCGCGCATCACCTCGTACAGCTTTACGCGGTCGGCGAGGATGGCGAGCAGCTCGGTGATCGAGTCCGCCAGCCCCTTCAACTCGTCGCCGATCTCGTCGCGGCCCAGCGCGGTCAGGCGGTGCAGGCGCAGGTCGAGGATCGCGCGGACCTGCGTCTCCGACAGGCGATAGGTGTCGCCAAAGCCTTCGCTCTCGACCGCTTCGACCAGACGGATGTACGGCGCGATCTCGGCGATCGGCCATTCGCGGGCGAGCAGCGCCTCGCGCGCGGCGACCGGCGAGGCCGAACCGCGGATGATCCGCACCACTTCGTCCAGGTTCGTCACCGCGATGACGAGGCCGAGCAAGATGTGCGCCCGCTCGCGCGCCTTGGCCAGTTCGAACTTGGAGCGGCGGGTGATGACCTGCTCGCGGAACTGGACGAACGCCTGGATGATGTCGCGCAGGTTCAGCAGCTCGGGCCGCCCGCCGCGAATGGCGAGCATGTTGGCCGGGAAGCTGGTCTGTGCCGGGGTGTGCCGCCAGAGCTGGTTGAGCACGACCTCGGGGGTCGCGTCGCGCTTCAGGTCGATGACGATGCGAACGCCTTCGCGATTCGATTCGTCGCGAATGTCGCTGATCCCCTCGATCCGCTTTTCCTTGGCGGCCTCGGCGATCTTTTCAACGAGCGCGTTCTTGCCCTGCTGATAGGGGATTTCGGTCAGGACGATGGCCCGGCGGTCGCCGCGCCCTTCCTCGATCTCATGGCGCGAGCGCACGATGATCGAGCCGCGCCCGGTCTGATAGGCCGACCGCGCGCCCGAACGGCCGAGGATCAGCGCGCCGGTGGGGAAGTCGGGGGCGGGGACGATCTCGTTCAGTTCCTCGACCGTGATCGCGCCGTTTTCCATGTACGCGAGACAGGCATTGACCACCTCGCCCAGATTGTGCGGCGGGATGTTGGTCGCCATGCCGACCGCGATACCGCCCGCGCCGTTGACCAGCAGGTTGGGATATTGCGCGGGCAGGACCGAGGGTTCGCGCTCCGAGCCGTCATAATTGGGCTGGAAGTCGACCGTATCCTTGTCGAGATCGTCGAGCAGCGAGTTGGCGACCTTGGCCAGACGCGCTTCGGTGTAACGCATCGCTGCGGGCGGATCGGGGTCCATCGAGCCGAAATTGCCCTGACCGTCGATCAGCGGCACGCGCATCGACCAGTCCTGCGCCATGCGGGCCAGCGCGTCGTAGATCGCGCTGTCGCCGTGCGGATGGTATTTACCCATCACGTCGCCGACGATGCGGGCAGACTTGCGATAGGGCTTGCCCGCGACGAAGCCGCTTTCGGCGGCCGAATAGAGGATGCGGCGATGCACCGGCTTCAGGCCGTCGCGCACGTCGGGCAGCGCGCGCGCCACGATCACGCTCATCGCATAGTCGAGATAGCTCGACTTCATCTCGTCGACGATGGAGATCGTCGAAATATCGGAAGGTTCCGCGAGGGTCGTCTCGTCGGCCAAAGTCTGTTGCTTTCCGGCTTGATGGTCAGATGGGAACAAAGGGTACTAGCCGAGCGGGAGCCGCCTGACCACCCCCGCGCACCGGCATTCGCGCGGGGCCGTTCGGGGGGAACGGCCGCCGGGCGAAAGGGGCAGCGGGGATGGGCCTGGCGTATCTGCCGGCATTCGCCGTAGCAGGGTCGCAGGACTTATGGTGCGCTGGCCGCCGACGGGAGTAAACGGCGACCAGCCCGTTTCTTATGGGATGTCAGCGCTTTCGCCTGAATGTCCTGGATGTTACAATGGTGTAATATAAGTGACAGGAACAGCTCAGGGCTGAACCTCTTTCCCTTCCCAGTCGAACAGCTTGCCGCTGTCCGGCGCTTTCAGCGCGTCGAGCACGTCCAGCAGTTGCACCGCTGCCCGATCGGGCGCGAACAGGCCGCCGGGGCGGACATTGCCCTGGAACGGCCTGGACAGCGCGGTGTCGACCGTGCCGGGATGGAGCGCGACGACGATCGAGCGGTCGTTGCGGCGCTTATGCTCGATCGCCAGCGAGCGGATGAACTGGTTGAGCGCGGCCTTCGACGCGCGATAGCCATACCAGCCGCCCATGCGGTTGTCGGAGATCGAGCCGACCCGCGCCGACAATGCGGCGAACAGCGTCTTGCCGGTGCGTGGCATCAGCGGCAGGAGATGCTTGGCGACCAGCGCGGGGCCGATCGCATTGACCGCGAAGTTGCGGGCGAGCCAGAAGGGGTCGATCTGCTCCATCGCCTTTTCCGGGCCCTGCGCGCCATCATGCAGCAGGCCGGTCGCGACGATCACCAGATCGGGGGCAGGGCCTGTCGCGATCCGTTCGGCGGCGGCGATGATGCTCGCCTCATCCTCGATATCGATCTGCGCGTCGCCGGTCAGCGAACGGCCATAGCGGGCGACCGCCACGCCTTCCTCTTCCAGCGCATCGGCGAGGCCCCGGCCGATCCCGCCCGATGCGCCGATAACGATCGCCTGTTTCCATGCGCTCATCGGACGAACCGCCAGAGGGTCGGCGTGCTTTCGCTGGCATCGAAGGCATAGCCGTCGCTGTCGAAACCGCGCATCGCGTCGGTATCCGTGATCGCATGCTCGATCATCCAGCGCGCCATCGCGCCGCGCGCCTTCTTCGCGTGGAAGCTGACGAAGCGGTCGCCCTCGCGGAAATCCACGGCGATCACGCGGATGGCGGCGGGCAGCTTGCCGTCGACCGCGTGCCAATATTCCTGGCTGGCGAGGTTCAGGATCGTGCCCGACCCCTCGGCCTCGACCTCCTCCGCCAGCCGCCGCGCGATGCGATCGCCCCACCAGTCGGTCAGCTTGTCACCGCCCGATGCGCCAGGGGGTGCCCAGCGCGTCCCCATTTCCAGCCGATAGGGGCGCATCGCGTCGAGCGGCCGGAGCAGGCCGTAAAGGCCGGACAACATCCGCAGATGGTCCTGCGCGAAGACGATGGCGGGTTCCTCCAGCGTCCGCGCCTCCAGCCCGGTATAGACGTCGCCGGCAAAGGCGAACAAGGCGGGGCGTTCCGGGGCGATGGCGAAGTCGCGGAACCGTTCGGCATTCAGCCTGGCCAGCGCGGGCGAGATCCGCATCAGCGTCGACAGGCGCTCCTCGCCCAGCCCGGCGGCGGCGGCGGCCAGCGTGTCGGCCTCCTCGGCGAAATGGGGCCGGGTGGGGGCCAGGGCGGGCAGGGGGCTCTTATAGTCGAGCGTCTTGGCGGGGGAGATGACGGCGATCATGATGGTCCTCGCGCTAGCGCCCGGAGCGTTCGCGTTCAATCCGCGTTCAGTGGTCGAAGGATAGCCGCGGCCCGGATCATCGCTTTGCTTGAACGGGAGGCGCGCTGTCCCTACAAGCCCGGCCATTATCGGTTCCGGACCTGACAGGCTCTATTCTTGGAGAAAATTCGCATGAAGATCATTCCCAAGCTCGCGCTGGCGGCGGCGCTCGCGGCGGGCGTTGGCGGCGTTGCCCTGACCACGCCCGCGGTGGCGCAGAAGAAGGCCAAGGGCGAGGAAGCCGGTGGCCTGAAGCTGAGCCCCGAGGCGCTGAAGGCCGCACAGGCCGCGCAGCCGGTCCTGCAGCAGAAGAATTTCGCCGCCGCCGAGCCTCTGGTCGCGGCCGTCGCCGCCGCCGCGAAGACCGAAGACGACAAATATATCGCCGCTGCGATGCGCTACGAACTGGAATCGGGCAAGCTCTTCGCTGCGCAGCAGGCCAATCCGAATGCGCCGATCGACGAATCGGTGCTGGCCAAGCCGCTCGATGCGCTGATCGCCAGCCCGTCCACACCCGCCGCGGACAAGCCGCGCTATGTCTATCGTCGTGGTGCGCTGGCCTATAACGGCAAACAGTACCCGGTCGCGCTGCAATATTTCCAGCAGGCCAAGCAGCTGGGCTATAACGATCCCAACCTGCCGATGCTGATCGTCAAGTCGAAGATCGAGATGGGCGATGTCGCGGGCGGCAATGCCGAACTCGCCTCGGTGATCGATCAGATGAACGCCTCGGGCCAGAAGGCGCCGGAGGATTATTACAAGTTCGCCATCGGGCGCGCGAACAAGGCCAAGCTGGTCCCAGAGACGCTGGGCTGGATGCGCAAGTGGATCGCGGCCTATCCGACTGCGCAGAACTGGCGCAACGCGCTGGTCATCTATGGCCTGCAGCCGGGTTCGCTCGCCACGCTGGACAAGAACCAGCGGCTCGACCTCTTCCGCCTGATGCGCGTGTCCAAGTCGCTGGCCGACCAGAACGACTATATGGAATATGCGCAATATGCGACCGACAAGGGCCTGCCCGCCGAGGCCGCGACCGTGCTGAAGGAAGGCATGGCGACCGGCAAGATCCCGGCCGGCAACGCGACCGCCAAGGCGATGCTGAGCGCCGCCGAGGCGAAGACCCGCCAGGAAGGCTCGCTGGCCTCGACCGAGGCGCGCGCCAAGGCGGCGGGCGACGGCAAGATCGCGGCGCTGACCGCCGAGGCCTATTATGGCCAGGGCAACTACGCGAAGGCGGTCGAGTTGTACCGGCTGGCTCTTCAGAAGGGCGGCATCGACGCCAATGAAGTGAATACCCGCCTGGGCATCGCGCTGGCGGCACAGGGCGACAAGGCCGGTGCCAAGACCGCCTTCGACGCGGTCCAGGGCGCTCCCCGCGCCGACCTGGCCGGGTTCTGGAAGACCTGGCTCGAAACCCAGGCCTGACGCCAAAGACCCCCGCGCCGATGAGGCGCGGGGGCATGGCCCCGCGATCCGGGGTCGGGTCCGCCGGATCAGGTGCGGATCATCCCGCCGATCATCGGATATGGGACGAAAATGGGCTGGCCCTCCTCGCGGAGAACCGGCCCGTCAGGTCCCGACCATGCAGACGGGATCAGTCCGCCTGGATCGGAATCCCCGAAACCTGCTTCGCCGTGCGGATGGTCAAGGATGTCTTGACGCTGGCGACATTGGGCGCGGGCGTCAGGTGCGTGGTCAGGATTTCCTGAAAGCTCTTCAGGTCCGACGCCACGATCTTCAGGATGAAGTCGATCTCGCCGTTGAGCATGTGGCATTCGCGCACTTCGGGAATGCCCGCGACATGCGTTTCGAATGCGGCGAGATCATGCTCGGCCTGGCTGCGCAACGACACCATGGCGAAGACGGTGATCGGAAAGCCCAGACGGGCGGCGTCCAGGTCCGCGTGATAGCCACGGATCGCGCCCGCTTCCTCCAGCGCGCGCACGCGGCGCAGGCAGGGCGGCGCGGTCAGCCCGACCCGTTCGGCCAGTTCGACATTGGTCATACGCCCATCGGCCTGCAACAGCGCCAGGATCTGCCGATCGATGCGATCGAGCGCCATTACACGATACTCCCCATAAAATGCTGAATCCCTGAGCTCTCTGGTCGCTGGATATAAGAAAATTACGGACTACCGCAATTCTCGCTTATTGCAACGGTCGGACCGGGATATTTGCGCCCAAGCCCGCGCGATAATTGCAGGTAACCGGATGGAAGGATAAGGACGCTATATCCGGAGGACCAAGGCCGAGCGGCCGAGCGAAAAAGGGAGCTAAGTGCGGTTCGACGACAGTCTGGCGACGATTCTATCGGCCGACACCGCCACGCCATTCGGTGCTCAGACCGTCTGGCGTCAGCTGGTCGACCTCATGGGGCGTGGCCGGGTTCCGGCCGATCCGGCGCTGCTCGATCGTCTGGCGGCTTTGCGCGATTCGGTCTCCGATTCGACACGGGCGGCCAGCGCGCGGCTGCTCGCCTTTTGTCATCCGCCAGCACCGCTGGTCGCCTTTTTCGCGCAGGACGACCTGCCCATCGCCGCGCCGATCCTGCGCGTGGCGATGCTGGCCGACGAGGAATGGCTGGGCATCCTGCCGAGGCTGACGCCACGGACCCGCTCGGTATTGCGGCATCGGCGTGATCTGTCGGAACGGGTGCAGCGCGCGCTGGAAAGCTTCGGCCCGGTCGATTTCGTCCTTTCGCACGCCACGCCGGACGCGGCGGCTGAACCGAAAACGGCGGGGGCCGAGGTCGCGCCCGCGCCGATCGATCCTGTGCCGGAACGGGTTGCCGTCGCCCAGCCCTGGCCGCTTCCGTCCATGACCGTGGTCGAAAAGCCCCGCTCGGTGGTGCCCCCGCTGGTCATCGCCGCCCCCGCGCCCGCACCGGCCCAGGCGGCAACGCCCTTCGTCGCCCTGGGACAGGTGGCGCGCGGGTTGCCCTTCGTGGCCGAAGCCCTGCGCCATGCCGAGCCGCCGGCCACGCCGCCGCGCTACGAGATCGCCGATCTGGTTGCGCGGATCGACGCCTTCAACCAGTGCCGCGAGGAAAGTCCGGACGCCGCGCGTGGCGATGCTGGTCCGACATATTTCGATTTCGAGACCGATGCTTACGGTATGATCCTGGGTGTCGATGGCATGATGCGCGGGGCGCTGGTCGGCGTGTCGATCGCGGAGACGGCGCGACAGGGGCTCGCGCAATTCGACGGCGTGGCGATGGGCGCATTCCGTCGCCGCTCGTCCTTTCGCGACGCGCGGCTGGAAATTGGCGGTCAATCGGACGCGGCCGGTTCCTGGCGCGTGTCGGCCGAACCCTATTTCGATCCGGTCGCCGAGCGTTTCCTGGGCTATCGCGGCAGTGGACGTCGGCCCCGGCGCGACGAATGCGCGACCCCTGCCGATCCCGCCGCGCGCGTGGACAGCGCCTCGTCCGATTCGTTGCGTCAGCTGGTGCACGAACTGCGCACCCCGGCCAATGCGGTGGCGGGCTTTGCCGAACTGATCGAGAGCGAGTTGCTGGGCCCCGTCGCGCCTGTCTATCGTGACCGGGCGAGCGCGATCCGATCGATGGCCTCGGACCTGTTGTCGGCGGTCGAGGATCTGGACACGGCGGCGCGGATCGAGGGGCAGGTGCTGGAATTGCGTCCGACCGTCGTGCCGCTGGCCCCGCTGGTCCAGCGATTGCTCAAGGATCTCGGGCCGCTGGCCGATCTGCGGCGCGCCGAGATCCGAGTGGAGCCCGGGGCGGCGGGGGTGGCCGCCATGGCCGATGACCGCGCGAGCGAAAGGCTGATCGCGCGGCTGTTCTCCGTCCTGTTGTCCAATTGCGTCGTGGGCGAGCGGCTGAATGCCGGCCTGTCGATCGAACAGGGAATGGCGATGCTGCGGATCGATCGGCCGCTCTCGCTGAATGCCGAAACCGAAGCCGCCTTGCTCAGCGAGGCGGGGGATGAGGACCAGCGCGACGGTGCGCCGCTGCTGGGCACCGGCTTTTCGCTGCGGCTGATCGACAAATTGGCGGCCGAGATGGGCGGCGGCCTGACGATCGGGCTGCACCGGGTGGCGCTGTCGCTGCCAGCCGCGGCGGAGCAGCGGGCGGATCAGGCCTCGATCGGCTGATCATGGTCGAGGTCGCCCGTCCCTGGCGCCCCGACGCGGCGACCGCCGCCGAACGTATCGACTGGCCGGCAGCGTTCGGGACACGTTTCCTGGTCTTTGTCGATGTCGAGGAGGAGTTTGACTGGTCGGCGCCGCTTGACCGGCGGCATCGTTCGACCCGCGCGATGCGCGCGTTTCCCGCCGCGCATCGCCGTTTCGCCGAGGCGGGGGTAGGGCTGGCCTGCATGGTCGACCATCCCGTGGCGGTCGATCCGGCATCGGTCGCGATCCTCGCGGCCTGCGCCGAGGACGGCCGGTCGGAGATCGGCGCGCAGCTTCATGCCTGGGTCACGCCGCCGCATGAGGAAGTGGTCGATCCGATCACCAGCCATGCCGGAAACCTGCCGCTCGCGCTGGAAACGGCCAAGCTCGATCGGCTGACCGATGCGATCGCGCGAGGATTTGGACAAAGCCCGCGCATCTTCCGCTCGGGACGCTATGGGCTGGGGCCGCATAGCCTGGCGCTGCTCGCATCGCGGGGCTACCGGATCGACAGTTCGATGCGGGCGCTGCATCATTACGGGCAGCAGGGTGGCATGGATTTCCGGGCGATCGACGCCCATGCCTTTCGGCGTGACGCCATGATCGAATTGCCGCTGACCACCGTCGATACCGGGCTGGCGCACATGTTCGGGGGATGGCTGCATGATGCGGCGGGCCGGGTTCCACATGGCCGGGGCGTGTTGTCGCGGCTGGGCGTATTGAACCGTGTGCCTTTGACCCCGGAGGGGGTGGGCGTGGCCGACGCGCTGGCGGCGATCGACCGGGCGGTCGCCGATGGCGTGCGCCTGCTGACCTTTTCCTTCCACTCGCCGACGCTGGAGCCGGGGCATACGCCCTATGTCCGCAACGCGGCGGACCGGGCACTGTTCGATCGGTGGTGGGACCGGGTCTTTGATCGGCTCGCGCGGCACGGCGTCGGGCCGACGACGATCGCCGACGTCCTGACGGTGCTCGACGGATAGGGCAGGGATGCCGAGTCGATCGGCATCCCTGCGATCCTCAGCGTTTCATCGCCTCGATCAGCTTCTTCACGTCCTGGCTGCGGCCGCGCGGAAGGATCAGCACGTCGTCGCCACTGGCCACGATGATCAGGTCCTGCACATCGACCGCAGCGACACGCACGCGGTCCGTGCGGATCAGGCAGTTCTTGGTGTCGATCGCCAGCACCTCGCCGCGATGCGCGTTGCCGAATCCGTCGAGTTCGCTGATCGCGTGCAGGGCATCCCAGCTGCCGACATCGTTCCAGCCCATGGCAACGGGCACGACCGCGACGTGATCGGCGCGCTCCATCACCGCATAGTCGATCGAGTCGGACGGGCAGGCGGAGAAGGCGGCCTCATCGGGCGAAATGCGTTTGCCGTCGCGCGTCGCCTTGCGTATCGCCTCTTCGGCGGCGACAAGCATTTCGGGCGCGTGCTGGCCGAGTTCCTCAAGATAGCGATCCGCGCGGAACAGGAAGATGCCGCCGTTCCAGGCATAGTCGCCACGCGCGAGCATGGCTTCGGCCCGCTCCAGCCGGGGCTTTTCGACGAAACGGGCGACCTGATGCACGCCCTTGCCGATCTCCTTGCCGACCTGGATCCAGCCATAGCCGGTCTCCGGCTTGTCCGGGGAGATGCCGAAGGTCGCCAGCCAGCCCTGGGACACGAGCGGCAGCGCGGCCCGGATCGCGGCATGGAAGGCGTCGAGATCGGCGATCACATGGTCCGATGGCATGACCAGGAGCACATCCTCCGGCTTGGCGGCCAGGGCGGCCAGCGCGATCGCAGGCGCGGTGTTGCGTGCGACGGGCTCGAGGATCAGCGATTGCGGAGGCGTTCCCGCCTCGACGAGCTGGCTTTCCACGAGATCGGCGTGGCGTTGTCCAGCGACCACGATCGGCGCGGCGAAGCCATCGGAATGGGTCCGTTGCGCCGTCAGTTGCAGCATTGTCTCCTCGGAAGTCAGCGCCAGCAATTGCTTGGGCATTTCGGGGCGCGACATCGGCCACAGGCGAGTGCCCGAGCCGCCTGACAGAATGACCGGAACAATCGGATTATGCATGTTTGCCCTTTGTAAGTTCGCATCGTCATCGGACGCCGTGGTGGTATATAGCGTGACACAACGCATATCTTCACGCTTCGTTTGTCATTCTTTGCAAAAATCGGGGCATTCGGTGCTCAGGCGCTGGTTGGGAACGCACCTTCGGTAATGATCCGTCTCTTCAGGCACTATGTCCCCCATTCGGCGCTTTTGCTCGGGCTGGTCGATTTTCTGCTGCTGATGGCGGCGGCCGAGATCGGCTGGCTGATCCGCGCGTCGCAGATCGGCTATCCCCCCGGGTCGCTCGCCGAACGCCTGCCGCAGGTGTTGAGCTTCGCCATGCCGTTGCAGATCGCGTTGCTGGCGGTCGGTGCGTATGCGGCGGCGTCGTTCCTGTCGCTGCGCTTTGCGGCGGCGCGCCTGATGGTGGCGGTATCGCTCGGCGTGATCTTCCTGTCGCTGATCTTCTTCTTCTTTCCGGGCTTGTCCTATTGGCGGTCGAGCCTGCTCTACTCGATGGTCATCGCCGTCGTCCTGCTGGTCGTGGTGCGCGGCGTGCTGGGCCGGGTGCTGGGCGGGGACAGGTTCAAGCGGCGGGTGATCCTGCTGGGCGCCGGCGAACGCGCGGCGCAGGTGCTAGCATTGGCCAGGCAGCCGGGGGCGAATTTCGTCGTCGCGGCGGCGATCGCGATGAACGCGAGCGAGACCGCCGTCGGCATGGCGGTCGATCGGTCGACCATTCCCAATCTCCCGGCCTTCGTGATCGATCGCAATGCCAGCGAGATCGTGCTTGCGCTTCAGGAACGGCGCAACGCGCTGCCCTATCAGGATCTTCTGCGTGTCCGCACCACCGGCGTGCAGGTGTCCGAACTGTCGAGCTTCCTGGAACGGGTGACCGGCCGTATCGACCTTGGCTCGGTGAGCCACAGCTGGCTGATCTTCTCGGACGGTTTTTCCTCGGGCCGGATGTGGTCGGCCCTGTTCAAGCGGGCCTTCGACATCACGGTCAGCCTGTTGCTGCTGATCGTGGCCGTGCCGTTGATCCTGCTGACGGCGGTCGCGATCCGGCTCGAGTCCAAGGGTGCGGCCTTTTACCGCCAGCGCCGGGTCGGGCTGTTCAATCAGCCCTTCGACATCGTGAAGCTGCGGTCGATGCGACAGGATGCCGAGGTCGCGGGGCGGCCGGTCTGGGCCGAGAAGGACGATCCCCGGATTACGCGGATCGGCCGTGTCATCCGCAAGGTGCGGATCGACGAGCTGCCGCAGATCTGGTCGGTGCTGAAAGGCGAAATGAGCTTTGTCGGCCCACGCCCCGAGCGGCCGCAGTTCGTCGAGCAGTTGGAGGCGGAGATTCCCTTCTACGCCGAACGGCACATGGTCAAGCCCGGCATCACCGGCTGGGCCCAGCTCAACTATCCCTATGGCGCGTCGATCGACGATGCGCGACACAAGCTGGAATATGACCTTTACTATGCGAAGAATTATTCGCCCTTTCTGGACTCGCTGATCCTGTTGCAGACGTTGCGCGTCATCCTCTGGCCGTCGGGCGCGCGGTGACGGACACGCAGGGTCCGGGGCAGGTCTATCGCGGCAAGGAACGGCGGGCATCGGGTGTCTATCCGATGATGCGGCGCAAGCGGCGGCCATGGAAGCGGCGGTCGGTGCGCCTGCGGCTCAAATTGTTCGGCTTGCTGGGCGGGATCGCCCTGGCGATGACCGCGCTGATCCTGCTGCTGCTGAACCGGGGGGCGCCGCCGGTCGACCCGGTAGCGGCCATGCGGCGGGCGTCGATCGCGCTCGAAACCGGCAATTATCATGCCGCGCACGATCAGGCCCGACGCGCGGCGGCGGCCTTGCCACGCTCCGCGGACGCGCAGATGCTGCTGGCCCGGACCAGTCTGCTGCTCGATGAGGGCGTGACGGCGGCGGCCGCGCTCGATCGGGCGCAGGCGGCGGGCGTTCCGCTGTCCCGCACACTGGCGATGCGCGTCGAAAGCCTGATCCTCCAGGGTGATCTGGAGGGCGCGCAGGATGCCGTCGACCGGATGCCGGAAGTTTCCGATGCGGATATGCGCCGGGCCCGGGCACGGCTGGTCCAGGCGCGGGAAGGCAATGACCGGAAGGTGCGGGCGATACTGGCCGCGCTGGTGACGGCCTATCCGGGCGATGCGCGCGGCTGGACCGATCTGGGCCGTAGCCGCTTCGGCGCGGGCGACATGAGCGGCGCGGCGGCAGCGGCGCAGCGGGCGGTGGCGCTGGCTCCCGCCGATCCCGCCGCGTTGACCCTGCGGGGGGAGATTGTGCGGGCCCGTTATGGCCTGATCGCCGCGCTACCCTGGTTCCGCGCGGCGTTGCAGCGCGATGCCTATTACCACCCCGCGCTGATCAAATATGCCGCGACGCTGGGCGACAATGGCCAGGCGAGCGCCGCGCTGGCCGCCAGCCGCGCCGCCCTGGTGTCGCGGCCGGGCAGTCCGCAAGCCTATTTTATCCAGGCCGTCATCGCCGCCCGTGCGGGCCGATACGGGCTGGCACAGCATCTGCTGCAATTGACCGGCGGCAGGCTTCGGCGGGTGCCCGCAGGGGAATTGCTGGAAGGAGCGCTGGCTTATGCGCAGGGTCGGCCGCAACTGGCGGTGCGGGCCTGGGGACGGCTGGTGACGATGCAGCCGATGAACGTCGCGGCGCGCCAGTTGCTGGCGGCAGCCCAGATCGACACGGGCGACCGGGCGGCGGCTTCGGCGACGTTAAGCCCGATCGTCGCGCGACCGGATGCGGAGGGTTATGCGCTTCGTCTGGCCGCGCGCGCGGCGGCGGGACGGGACGATGGCGCGGCCGCCGGGCTTCTCGACCGGGCGGCGCGGGGACAGCCGGGGCGTTCGACCGTCTTCCTCCCGGATCAGTCCGCTGCAGACCTGTTGGCTCAGGCCGCGCAGACCCCGGACGATCCCACCTATGCCATCGCTGTGCTGCGTGCATTGGCCAGCACCGGGCGGGGGGCTGTCGCGGTTGCACGGGCGCAGGCCCTGGTCCGGGCGAGCCCGGGCGCTCCGGCGGCGCAACTGGCGCTGGGCGACGTTCTTTCGGGGGTCGGGCGGATGCCCGAGGCGATCACGGCCTATGCGCGCGCGGCCGACCTGACCTTTGACGAACCGACCATGCTGCGTCTGGTCGAGGGCTATGGCCGAACCGCGCGCACGCGTGACGCGGCGGTGGGGCTGGGCCTGTATCTGTCCCAGAATCCACAAAGCGTGGCGGCGCGTCGGCTGCTCGGCCAGTGGCAGCTCCGGGCCGGGACGTGGGATGCCGCGATCGAGACGCTGGAGGGCTTGCGTGTCCAGATGGGGAGCCATGACGTGGCGCTGATCCGCGATCTGGCGCTGGCCTATGCCGGTGCCGGGGATGGGGTCGTCGCACGCCGCTATGGCGCGCTGGCCTATCGACTGGCGCCGATGAACGCGGCGGTGGCGGATGCATATGGTGTCGCGCTCATGGCGGCGGGCGAGGGGGAGGGCGCGCGCCAGTTGTTCGACAAGGCGTTGGCGCTGGCGCCGGGCGATCCGGCGATCATGGCGCACCGCGCCGCCCTTTAAGGCTCTTGCGCTTTGCAGCGGGTGGTTGGTGGCCTAGGCATGGGGGCATGACCGATTCTTCGACCTCCGCGCTGGAACGGATCGCGGCCGCGCTCGATCGCATGGCCCCGCCACCCGCGCCGTCCGACGATCCGTTGGCGCATCCCGCCTATATCTGGCGCGATGGCGTGTTGCAGGCGGCACGCCATTTCGCGCCGCTGCCGCTGTCGATGCTGCAAGGACTGGATCGGCAGCGCGAAGCGTTGCTCACCAATCTCCGGCGATTGGCCGAGGGCCATTCGGCGCATGACGTGCTGCTCTGGGGCGCGCGGGGCACGGGGAAATCGGCGCTGGTCAAGGCCAGTGTCGCGGCGATCCAGCAGGCGCATCCGCGGCGTCTGGCGCTGGTTTCGGTCGATCGGCTGGACAGCCTGCCGGCCCTGTTCGCGCAGCTCGAACCGGTCGACCGCGCCTTTGCGCTCTTCATCGACGATCTGGGGTTTGAGGATGCGGGCGAGGCGCGCACGCTGCGCTCGCTGCTCGACGGCGGGGCGGAGGCGCGGCCCGCGCATGTCCGGCTGCTGGTCACCGCCAATCGCCGCCATCTGCTGCCGCGCGACATGAGCGAGCAGGACAGTGCGATCAATCCGCGCGACGTGGTGGACGATCAATTGGCGCTCGCCGATCGCTTTGGCCTCAGCCTGGGGTTCCATGCGTTCGACCAGGATGGCTATGTCGCGATCGTGCGGGCCTATGTGGAGCGTCACGATCTGCCCTTCGACGCGCAGGAGGCGATCAACTGGGCGACGCGGCGCGGCAGCCGTTCGGGGCGTGTCGCCTGGCAATATATCGTCGATCTGGCGGGGCGGCTGGGCCGCGCGGTCTGAACAATTCTCCAGGGGGGCGAAAAAACCGCTTGCCAGTATCCGCACCGCTGGCTATTGGCGCGCCTCCAGCACGGACCGGTCTTCCCGAAGATCGCTGAAAACGGTCCGTACTCTCTTAGTCGGGGAGTAGCTCAGCCTGGTAGAGCACTGCCTTCGGGAGGCAGGGGCCGGAGGTTCGAATCCTCTCTCCCCGACCATTATACAGGACGCTTGTATCTAATTGATATTTCGTCATAAAAACTGCCATTTTTTACCTGTGTAGGAACTGTGCAGAAATAATTGCGGATTTGCCTACCGCGCTTGGCGAGCTTCTCGCGCACCGCACCGCACCGCACCGCACCGCACCGCACCGCACCGCACCGCACCGCACCGCACCGTCGATTCGATCTCAAAACAAGCTCAGTTGCCTGCTGCGCTCGACATAGGCGAGCCATTCGCGGCTGGTCTCCGATTCCGCGTTCAGCCATGCAATGACCTACGCCACCACGGCACCGCCGTTTGCCTCGATGGTGCCGGGCTGGTGGAAATGGGAACGGTAGCCGGTTGCGCTGATCGGCAGCGGCGCGCGCTCGGGCGCGACGCTTTCGATTTCAAGATGGGCGATAGCACCCCATTTGATGGGCCAATAGCGCGCCTCGATCTCAATCCCCTGCCAATCCAGGCGATAGCGCTGCGGGGCCATGCCGACCACGCGCCGGTCGCTCTGGTCGATGATGCGATAGCAGCGGTCGCAGCGATACAGACCGTCCCAATCGCTCCCCATGCTCGGTTCCATATCCTCGCCGTTCGTGGCGCATGTGGCAAAGGCGTCTGTGCACGGGGTATTGTCACAAAGGCAAATCCACACGGTTTCGTCGTGCGGTTCGTGCTGAATGAACTCGCTCATGCCTAGCACTACTTTGGCAGAAGTGTGGGACGCGGTGATGGTAGCGCCGTTCCGCAGTTCGGACAGTGTCGCGACGGCGGGCGTAACAGACGATCAAGGATGGCCTGACGGACAGCCGGGAGGGTCG